>JAEUSC010000116.1 GCA_016789035.1 Candidatus Omnitrophota bacterium | reverse complement strand
TCGGTATATGCAGGTCGATGCGGAGAGAATAATTCAGACAAGCCAAGTGGGAACGCTGGACATGAAAAAAGTTGCACAGGATTATTGGTATTCAGATTCAATGGGAACGGCCTCGAAAAAATAGTTTTTATATGGTTTTTAATTGAAGTTAGAAAATGCGCATACAAGTTTTTCTATCTCATAACGGTGTCTGCTCCCGGCGGGAAGCCATGGATTATGTTAAGGAGGGCCGGGTCTCTTTGAATGGAACGGTTGTGCTTGAGCCATCCACGCCTATTGATCCGCATAAAGATCAGATCAAAGTTGATGGCCGTCTCATTGAGAAAAAATCATTCCAGTATGTTCTGCTAAATAAACCCGCTGGTTTTGTCACGACAAAAGAAGATGCTCACGCTCAACGGACAGTCATGGACTTATTGCCCCAGGACCTGCAGCATGTGGTTCCTGTCGGACGTCTGGATAAAGATACTGAAGGTTTGCTTCTGTTGACCAACGATGGGGATTTGACATTTAGGCTCACGCATCCGCAGTTTGATGTCGATAAAACGTATTTGGTGCATATTGGTGGAAAACTTCTTTTGGAGAAGAAATACCGTCTTGAGACCGGAGTTGTGATTGAAGGCAAAATGACAAAGCCGGCTCAGATCCGTAATATCCACAGTTCGGGGGGCCAGACAGAATTTTTAATGGTCATTCAGGAAGGTCGCAAAAGACAGATCCGTTTGATGTTAAAGGCGGTCGGATGTGCTGTCAGTTATTTAAAGCGGATGGCGCAAGGGCCGTTGCAATTAGGAGAGTTGCCGCTCGGCAAATGGCGCGCCCTTACGGCTGTGGAAGTGCAACAGCTTAAATCGCTGTCATCTAAAAAGGAGGCCGGTCCTGCCGATGCACAACAGAAATCCGCGCCGGTCAGAAAAGCATTCACACGCGGCCCTCAAAACAATAGTTCCATAAGACGTTCAAACAATTCTCGTAACCTTAAACGCACTAACACTAGAAGAACGAACAATGATTACTCTCAATAATGTTTCCAAAAATTTTGATTCCCGCATGCTTTTGGATGAAGTCACCTTAAGCATTTTCCCGAACGAGAAAATTGGTTTGACAGGACCCAACGGCGCCGGAAAATCCACGCTTTTCTCAATTGTGCGGGGAACGATGGAGCCCACGTCCGGCGAAGTGAACATCCAAAAAAATCTGAAGGTGGGTTATCTGGCCCAGGAAGCTCACTTTGATTCCAAGCATACAGTCATGCAGGAGATGGTTTCCGGTGATGCACATATGCGTGAGTTGATTGATGAAAAACAGAAATTGGAGGACGCCAATAAGGCTGATTCCACACGCTACGGCGACATTTTGGAAGAACTTGAGCATATGGGCATTTATGAAATTGAACATAAAGCCGAGAAAATTTTAGCTGGCTTGGGATTTAAAGAAGAAGATATCTATAAGCCGGTTGTGCAATTAAGCGGCGGCTGGCAGATGCGGACTTTGTTGGCCAAACTTTTGACGTACCAGTATGACATTCTTTTGCTGGACGAGCCTACGAACTATCTGGATTTGGAAGCCACCTTGTGGCTCAAGGATTTTCTTTCGAAGTATCAGGGTACGTTCGTCATCATTTCACACGACAAGATCTTCCTTAATGATGTGACCAATTACACCATTATTCTGGAAGACGGCAAGATGACGAAGGTCAAAGGAAACTACACGCAGTACGAGGAGCAAAAAGAGATTAACTTAAAAACGCTGGAGCGCCAGAAAAAAGTGGTCGATAAAAAGCGCGAGCAGCTGGAACGATTTGCGGAACGGTTTCATGCCCAGCCCAACAAAGCCTCAGCAGTTCGCAATAAGCGGCGTATGCTTGAGAAGTTAGAAGAAATCGATATTCCGGATGATAAAGTCAGCATTCGCGATTTTGAATTTCCCAAAACGCAGGACAGCGGATATGTCGTTGTTTCTCTCAAAGATGTTTCCAAATCGTATGGTGAAAAGAAGGTTTATGAGCATTTGGATTTTGAACTGACGCGCGGCCAGAAACTCTGTTTGGTCGGCCCTAACGGCGCTGGTAAGTCCACGCTGCTTAAAATGCTCGCGGATGTGGTGACGTCGGATTCCGGAACCCGCAAATTGGGACATAATGTCACCTCCGGATATTTCTCCCAAACGCGTTTGGATGTGCTGAGTCCCAACCGAACGGTTTTTGAAGAACTTCTTACAGCCACCACAACCAGCATCCCTCAGGCCAAGGCCCGTTCGCTCTTGGGAATTTTCAATTTCCGTGGGGATGACGTCTTTAAGCCGGTTTCGGTTTTATCTGGAGGAGAGAAAAGCCGTCTGATTTTAGCCAAGCTCTTAATTAATCCTCCTAACTTTGTTCTTTTGGATGAACCTACGACGCACTTGGACATCGATGGTGTTGAGGCGCTGACCCGGTGTTTTAAATCCTACGAAGGGACGCTGTGCTTTATCAGTCACGATTTGTTTTTCATTAAAGAAATTGCCAATCACATTGTTGAAGTTAATAATGGGCAAATCAAGACTTATCCCGGCGGTTTGGATTATTATTTGGAGAAAAAAGCCGGGATCGATTTGGCTGATAAGGAAAAAGCCGAGCAGTTAAAGATGGCAGCGCGGGCGATGAGTCAAGCGACCAAAGAAAAGAAAGAGTCAGATGAAAACTCTCTGCTGGCGCAAATGGAGCGCCAACACAAGCAGGCCCTCAAGCGGTTGGAAGAAATCAAAAAGACCATCCGTAATCTAGAAAAGGAAGATCAGGAATTAGAAACGGAGACGTACGTTAAATCCCGGATTTTGAGCGATGTGACCAAGGCACGGGATCCGCAGGTCTTAAAAGAGTGCGGCCAAAGGGTTAAGGAAATCCAAACCCGCCGCCGGGAAATCATGTCTACAATCAACGCGCTCAAGGAAGAGCAGAGAAAGATCAGTAAATAGCCGGTATGAATCTCAAACTGGATCTCCATGATATTTATTCGGAAGGGCAGAAACTGGACCGCGCCATTGAAGAAATCATGCAGGAGGCGATCGATAAAAGGGCCAAATGCGTTGAGATCATTCCGGGCAAGGGCAGTGGCCAGCTAAAGAAATTTGTTTTGCGTACGCTTGAAAAGAATTATAAGGGACAATATCATCGCATTGAGAAGGATGATAAAAATTGGGGCCGGATTTTTGTTCATTTTCGATGGGTATAGCGGGCGGATTCGTAGGAATCGATCAGACTTCCATCAGGTTTGACATAAATGACTGATTCATCCATTACAATTGTCTCACGAATGACGCGCAGGGCTTCTTGTATTGTCCTTTCCTTACTGATGTGTGGCTGCACGCAAGTCAAGCAGGTCCAGAACTTGGACACGCTGCTCGTGCTTAAGGACTATGCCGATGAAAAAGAAGCCCAGGAAAAGTGGGTGACTGAAGCGGTTGAAAAATTTAAAGAGTTGATCGCTGCCGTTGAAGAGCACACGGTCAACAATTTTAAGGACAAAGAATCCATCCGCCAGCGTTTTGGCCAACCTGTCCTCCAGGAAGATGTTTTTGAAAACAATGTCCTCGTTCAGCGATGGCTTTACCGTCATCCCATCCACAAGCTGGCCGATGACCGTGTGTATCTCTACTTTGACAGTAAAGACCAATTCATCAAAGCGGAACATATTGTTCCAACCTTAGATGATCAAAAATAAACCTCAGACGCACTTTATTTGGAACATTTACCAGAACCTCTATGAACGTTTTGGTCCGCAATTTTGGTGGCCGGCGGATTCCGAGTTTGAAGTTATTGTGGGTGCCGTCTTGACCCAAAACACGAATTGGAAGAATGTCGAGAAGGCGATAGACAACTTAAAGGCTGCCGATGTTCTGAAGCTGGAGTCATTGCATGCCATGCCCCCTGGGCGTTTGGCGAATTATATTAAGCCTGCGGGTTATTTTAATATCAAGGCCAAGCGATTGAAGAATGTGGTGGCTTTTGTTATGGAGCGGTTTGACGGTTCATTGGATAAAATGCGTCAGCAACCGTTGGAAGTTTTACGATCGCAATTGTTGTCAGTCAATGGGGTCGGACCGGAAACCGCAGATTCCATCTTGCTTTATGCGCTGGGCAAATCTGTTTTTGTCGTGGATGCCTACACTAAGAGGTTTTTGATAAGGCATAACTGGGTGGCCCCACAGGCCGATTACCACCAGGTCCAGGCGCTTTTTTCCGGTGCTTTAAAAAGTGATGTTAAACTTTTTAACGAATATCACGCATTAATTGTCAGGCTGGCTAAAGAGCACTGCAAAACGGTGCCGGATTGCAGGGAATGTCCATTGGTTGACATGAATTATGATGTTTTTTCGAGATGTGGGAATTGTTTCCGAGCCATAACTACGGAAAATAGAAAAATCGACACGCTTAATAATAAATTTCTATGCGAAGCTTGTCGATCTCTGAAATGAAAAGAATCTAATTGTTAATTTAATTGCGATGGGTTCTTTTTGTGATAATCGAGCCACGATTGGCCATATTGAGTGATCCAGTCATAAGCTGCAGTGGCAAAGCCGATTTCGCGACCGGCTTTCTCGCTTTCAATCCATTTGTGTTTATAGATTTCCTGTCGGGCTTGCTGGTCTTTAAGAAAAGGATATATTTTTCGCATCGATAAGTCCTTGTAATGGAGTTTCATTTTTGGGTTGATTTTTTGTTAATGGAGTTTTCAATATTACATCAAACTGTCTTGAGAATCAATGACATATTTTAAAATGCTATGATGAGCCATTCTTCCGAAAAAGTCATTATCCATTTGGATATGGATGCGTTTTTTGCAGCCATTGAACAGCGAGACAATCCCAGTTTAATGGGCAAGCCGGTTGTTGTAGGGGCAGATCCTAAAGGGGGTACGGGCCGGGGCGTTGTCTCCACTTGTTCGTATGAAGCTCGCGTTTTTGGCATTCATTCCGCCATGCCCATTTCACAGGCCTACCGGTTATGCCCAAAAGCGACGTTTTTACCTGGCGATCACCGAAAATATAACCGGGTTTCAAAGCAAATTTTTCACATCTTGGAACGATACACGCCAGATATTGAACCGATCAGTATTGATGAGGCTTTTTTGGATGTGACGGAGACTTTTCATCTCCATCAAACGCCTTGGCGGTTGGCCCGGGCGATCAAAACGGACATCCGGGACGAACTGAATTTGGCTGTTTCGATCGGAATTGCACCGGTTAAGATGGTGGCAAAAATTGCATCGGATGAAAGCAAACCGGACGGATTGTTACAGATAAGGGCCGATGAAATTGACAGTTTTCTGTCCCCGCTTCCGGTTACTCGGCTTTGGGGTATCGGAAAGAAATCCAAAGAGGTCTTTCATCGCATGGGGGTTTTCACGATTGGCGATCTTAAAAAGTTGTCGTCAAAGCAGGTTCACGAACGTTTTGGGGAAAATGGGTTGCATTGGCTGAGGCTTGCCAGCGGCATTGATCCCCGTGAGGTTGTTTCCGATCGTGAAAGCAAGTCTATCAGTCATGAGCACACGTTTGAGGAGGATGAAAGCGACTCTCAAAAAGTGACAGAAGTGTTGTTTCGGCTGGCCCAGAAGTTGTCTCGCCGTCTGCGTCAAGACGGAATAAAAGGACGTTGCGTGAGCATAAAAATCAGGCTTAAAGGATTTCAAACATTCACCCGCGCTAGAACGTTGGGCACGCGCACAAATTTTGTCGATGACATCAATCAAAACGCTCTCGACCTTTTTAAGGACTTTTATAAGGCTGGAATGATGATCCGCCTGATCGGAGTGCGGGTTAGTGAATTTGATGACCCCTATTTTAGCGATGGATTGTTTATTGATGAAAAGAAAGTGAAAAAGGAAAAAGTCCATCAAGCGGTCGATTCTTTGAAAGATCGTTTTGGGGATAAGGTCATTCACTGGGGACCGTAATTGGCCCTATGTTTTCATTGCTGATTGAAGTAATCATCTTTATAATTGAGGAGCCTTTAGAATTTTGATGTCTACTTAACTGTCTTTACTTAGGAAGCTGGAATGGAAATCGCAATATTGCTCATCGCTGTTCTGACACTTTGCACAGCAATCTTTTTGGTTGTTCGCAAAATACCGCTGCAAACCGTACAGGATTTCTCTAAAGATTTTCAACAAACCGATCAAAATCTCGAGCGTGTTCAGCGCTCGTTGCAAGAGGAAATTGCCCGTAATCGGATGGAGCTTAACTCATCGATTCAGCAGTTTCGGGAAGAATTGCAAAATACCTTAGGATCGTTTAATAAAGCGGTCGTGGCTCAAATGAGCGAAATGGGATCCATGAATAAAAATCAATTGGACTCATTTGCCAAACAGCTGACTGCCATGACGCAGCTTAACGAGCAAAAGTTGGAATCGGTCCGGACGGTTGTGGAAAATCGTCTGAAGACTTTGCAGGAAGACAATAGCCAGAAATTAGAGAAGATGCGGGAGACGGTTGATGAAAAACTCCATTCGACGTTGGAGAAACGCCTCGGAGAATCTTTTAAGCAAGTGAGTGACCGCTTAGAAAAAGTCCATCAGGGCTTAGGTGAAATGCAGACGCTTGCCAGTGGGGTTGGGGACCTTAAGAAGGTTTTGACCAATGTCAAGACACGCGGGACATGGGGGGAATTTCAGCTGGGAAATTTGCTTGAGCAAATGCTCGTGCCGGAGCAATACGATCGTAACGTAGTGACTAAAAAGGGCAGCCGGGATCCGGTGGAATTTGCCATCAAGCTACCCGGCCGTGAAGGTGCGAACGTTTATTTGCCTATTGATGCAAAGTTTCCCAAGGAAGATTATGAGCGTCTCCTGCATGCGCAAGAGTCGGTCGATTTGGTTGTTATTGAAGAAGCGGGCAAAGCGATCGAAGCGCGGATTAAACTGGAAGCTAAGAAAATCAAAGAAAAATATATTTATCCGCCTTTTACGACCGATTTTGCGGTCATGTTTCTTCCAATTGAGGGATTGTATGCCGAAGTGTTACGACGGCCTGGCTTGTGTGAATTTTTGCAAAGAGAATATCGCGTCACAATCGCGGGCCCGACGACGTTTGCTGCCCTTTTAAACAGTCTTCAAATGGGATTTCGAACCTTGGCCGTTGAAAAAAGGGCCAGTGAAGTCTGGGGCATGCTGGGTGTGGTCAAGACGGAGTTTGGAAAATTTGGTGACATTTTAGATAAAACCAAACAAAAATTGGAACAGGCCACCGCCAACATTGACGACGCGGTCAAGAAATCGAGGACCATTGAAACCAAGCTTCGCAAGGTCCAGGAAATTCCAACGACTCAACCTTCCTTGCTAACCCAGGAAAGTCCCGCTGATGCTGTTGTTGAATAGTTTCTTTAATCACGAATCCCTGATTGCCTTTACCACCGACTCCACACGGGATTACACATTACAAGAATCCCGACCTTATATGACTGCGCAAGAGCGTTCTTTATTAGAGGCTCCATTTTCGGTAACGTTTGATCGATTTGCCTGGGCTCGTCAAGTCCATGGAGATCGTGTTTTGGTTGTAGATGAGGAATTTCTTGGAAGGAACGCTCTTGATGATGCGGATGCGCTTGTCACCAACCTAAAGAACGTACTGATCGCTGTTCGTACGGCCGATTGTCTTCCGGTTTTCTTGTGGGATCCGGAGCATGGGGCAATGGGTGTGGTTCATGCCGGTTGGAAAAGCACCTACAAGAAGATCCTGCACAGAGCCATTGAAGCTATGAATGGAAATTTCCAGACGAATGCCGGAGAGTTGAAAGTGGCCTTCGGTCCTGTCATCAGGCCGTGTTGTTATCAGGTCGGACCGGAATTCAAG
>JAEUSC010000085.1 GCA_016789035.1 Candidatus Omnitrophota bacterium | reverse complement strand
ATGGGATTACAGGTCCTTTCTTGCGAAGCACTGGAGTCAATTATGATGTCCGAAAGGCCCAGCCATATTTGGTTTATGACCGTTTGGATTTTGAAGTTCCAACGGGAACGAACGGCGATAATTTGGACCGGTATTTTATCCGCATGGCAGAAATGGAACAAAGTTTAAGGATTGTCGAACAATGCCTTCAGCAAATTCCCGATGGCCCCATTGCGGGAGATTTGAATGGGGAGGTTGTTTCAGCCGCGAAAATGGTGGACAGCGCCAAAATGGGTGAGACTCAAGGTCTTATTGAGGAGCAGGTTGATTTGGATCCGACACTGCAGGGAGGCACCCGCAAGTATTACAAAGGCATTAATGTTCCTCGTAAAGATGTTGTTCTTCCTCCAAAAGAAGATACCTACGGAAACATTGAAGGATTGATGAATCATTTTAAGCTAGTCATGTACGGTCATGGGATTAAACCACCCGTCGGAGAGGCGTATTTTCCGGTTGAAGGCGCAAATGGAGAATTGGGTTTCTATATTGTCAGCGACGGCCGCGATCATCCTTGGCGGGTTCGCGTACATCCGCCTTGTTTTCCGATTATGGCGGCGTTGCCGAAGGTTTTGGTTGGAGACATGATGGCAGATTTGATTGCTACTTTTGGTTCCGTTAACATGATCGCTGGTGAATTAGACCGTTAATAGACTGTTCAGGAGGTTTTTATTTCACTCAAAGATTTAACTCCACAGATGGATAAGATTACCAGCCAATATGAACAGAAGAGGGCTGCGCTTCTTCCCCTGTTGCATTTGGTTCAAGAAAAAGAAGGCATCATTACGGCTGATTCGGAGAAGGAAATTGCGGCCTACTTAGGCATTGCTGTTTCGCATGTTCATGAAGTGGTCAGTTTTTATCACCTCTTTCGTCAGAAGCCCCAGGGCAAGTGTCATTTTTCTGTTTGTCAGACTACAGCTTGTGCTCTGCGAGGATCCGAAGACATTATTGAACATATTGAAAAACGGCTTGGGATAAAACCGGGCGAGGTCACAGCCAACGGGAAATTCAGTTTTGGTGTGGTGGAATGTTTAGGTGCCTGCGAATTAGCTCCCATGATGCAGTGCAACAATGATTATGTGGGACCTTTGAATAAGAAAAAAATCGACGAATTGATCGACAAATCAAACGATTAAAAAACATGCAAAAAGTAACGACTCGAAATTTTGATACCCCAAATTCCTTTCGAATTGATACCTATATCAAAAATCAAGGATATGAAGCAGCGCGCAAAGCGTTAACCCAGATGACCCCTGCACAGGTGATTGACGAAGTCAAAAATGCCAATCTTCGCGGGTTAGGCGGTGCGGGTTTTGCCACTGGCATGAAATGGAGTTTTATTCCCAAGGATAACCCCAAGCCAAAATATTTAGTTGTTAACGGTGATGAGGGTGAGCCGGGAACATTTAAAGACAAATATATTTTGGAATTGGATCCGCATGCCCTTATCGAGGGCATGATTATTACTTGCTATGCCATCGGCAGCCATAAGGGATATGTATACATTAGAGGAGAATATTTAAAGTCGATTGAGCGATTGCGAAGTGCTATCCAGGAGGCCCATCAAAAGGGTTTCTTGGGCAAAGGCATTATGGGGACCTCCTTTGATTTAGAGATCGTTGTGCATCAAGGAGCCGGAGCTTACATTTGCGGAGAGGAAACTGCACTTTTGGAATCTCTTGAAGGAAAAAAAGGTTTTCCTCGTTTGAAACCACCCTTTCCAGCGGTGGTCGGTTTATTTGGTTGTCCAACGGTCATCAATAACGTTGAGACGCTGGCTTGCGTTGGACCGATCATTTTAAAGGGCGCTCAGTGGTATGCACAATTAGGATGCGAGAAAAATGGTGGCAACCGCATTTTCTGTGTCAGCGGTCATGTCAATAAGCCGGGGATTTATGAGCTTCCCAATGGAACGACATTGCGTGAAATTATCTATCAGCACGCGGGTGGAATTCTGAACGGACGCCAGCTTAAGGCTGTAATCCCCGGAGGGATTTCTGCTCCTCTTTTGACGCCGGACCAACTTGATGTGAAGATGGATTTTGATTCATTAAAAGCTGCCGGCACAATGGCAGGATCCGGTGGCATCATCGTTATGGATGATTCAACCTGTATGGTTTGGGCCGCCATGATTGCGGCCAGATTCTATGCTCATGAATCGTGCGGTCAATGCTCGCCCTGTCGGGAAGGCAGCGGATGGGTTTATCGCAATATTAAAAGAATTTATCACGGAGAAGGACGCCCTGTCGATCTTAAGAATTTACCCGGCATTGTCGGAAATATCGGAGGCAATACCATCTGTGCGTTTGGCGATGCCGTGACGATGTGTATCAGCAGCTATGTACAGAAGTTTCGTCATGAATTTGAAGCGCATGTGAATGAAGAAAAATGCGGCCTGTGTTCAAAACACCAAGAGGTTGCCAACTAATATGCCAAAACTCACAATTGATGGAAAAGAAATCGAAGTTCCTGCCGGAACAACGATCATCCAAGCCGCTGAAAAGTTAGGGATCAATATTCCTCGCTACTGCTATCATCCTGCATTGCCGGTTTCGGGTAACTGCCGTATTTGTCTTGTGGAAGTGGAGAAGCAACCCAAGTTGCAAATTGCCTGCTATACGCCTGTGGCGGAAGGCATGGTTGTTAAAACCACATCGCAGAAAACTCTGGATACCCGCAAAACAGTTTTGGAATTTCTTCTTGTCAACCATCCTGTTGATTGTCCCGTATGTGATCAGGCTGGTGAATGCAAGCTCCAGGATTATTACATGGAGCACGGCCAGTACAACAGCCGTTTGGTTGACGTGAAAGTCAAAAAACATAAAAAAGCTGTGTCCATTGGGCCGACGGTCATGCTGGACCAGGAGCGCTGCATTTTGTGTACGCGTTGTGTGCGGTACACAGATAGCATTACTAAAACCAATGAATTGGGTGTTTTTAATCGAGGGGACCATTCTGAATTGGACGTTGTTCCCGGTATGCAGTTGGACAATAAGTATTCAGGCAACGTCGTTGACATCTGTCCCGTCGGAGCGCTGACCGATAAAGATTTTCGTTTTAAGTGCCGGGTGTGGTATTTGGGCCAGACGAAGTCTGTTTGTCCCGGATGCAGCATGGGTTGCAACTCAGAAATTCATTGGGACAAGCAGCGTCCGCGCGTTGAAAAGACGGCCCGTGTTATGCGTCTGAAACCTAGACTTAATCCTGAGGTTAATAACTATTGGCTTTGTGATGAGGGCCGGTATAGTTATAAATCGATTGATGAAAATCGTGTACTTTATCCTCAAATGAATAATGAACTGGTTTCCTGGGAAAAAGCCATCGATGCCGTTGCCAGTGCGATCAAAAACAGTCCGGCATCCAAGGTTGGTATTATTTCTTCAGCACAGTTGACCAACGAAGATCTTTATGCCGTTCGGAAACTTTTTAAAGATACGTTGAAAATTTCAAACGTTGATTTCCAAGTTGCTCAAAAACCTGGATATAGCGACGATTTTTTAATCAAGGCCGATAAAAATCCGAATACCGCCGGAGCTAAACTGATTTTGCAGTCTTTATCCGGACAGGATGCCACTCAGATTTTGGAAAAAGCCAAGCGGGGTGAAATCGAGGTCCTTTATGTGTTTGGGCATGATTTGATTGCTTTGTATGGCAAGCCCATGGTTATGGAGATCGTTAAGCATGTTAAGACGATCATTTGGCAGGGAACGACTGTGAACGAAACATGTTCATACGCGCATATTATTCTTCCCAGTGCCGTTTATGCGGAGAAGGATGGAACATTTACGAATGTTCAAAAGCGTGTGCAAAGAATCTGGCAAGCGTTCTTACCACTGGCAGAAGCCAAGGCGGACTGGAATATTTTAAATATGATTGCTAAGAAACTGGGACATGATTTGAAAATGGAATCTTCAGAAGGATTATTTTGCGAAATGACATCCGCTGTTCCCGCATTTTCGGAAATGACGTACGAAAAAATCGGCGAACAGGGAATGATTGTTAAGAGTTAAAATTATGGAAATTTTAATTAAACTTCTTTTAAGCTGCGGGACTTTGGGAGCGGCCTTTGGCGTGGCAGGCCTTTTAACGTGGGTTGAACGTAAACAAAGCGCTGTTATGCAGGATAGGATTGGTGCCAATCGTGCCAAGATCTTTGGTTTCAAAGCCATGGGGTTGTTTCATGCGATTGCCGATGTTCTTAAAATGTTGAGCAAAGAAGAATTCATGCCACAGGGCGCCAATAAATTTTTGTTTAACTTGGCCCCGTATTTGTCTGTTGTGTTTGCTTTGGTCGGATTTGCTGCCATTCCGTTTGGTGACCGTTTGATCTTAGGCGATCGGGTCATTGAGCTACAAGCTGCTAATATTAATGTGGCGCTGTTGTTTATCTTTGCGATGATGTCCATGGGTGTTTATGGCGTCGTTCTTGCAGGGTTTTCGTCAAATAATAATTATGCATTTTTAGGTGGAATGCGCGGCGCTGCCCAAATGATTGCTTATGAAATCACCATGGGAGCCGCCATCATGGGTGTCATCATGGTTTTTAATACCATTGATCTGCAGCAGCTTGTGCGGGCTCAGGGCGATTATTTATTTGGGTGGCTTCCCAAATGGGGAATCTTTGTTCAGCCGTTGGCATTTTTGCTGTTTCTAACGGCAGCGACTGCAGAAACAAAGCGCATTCCTTTTGACCTTCCTGAAGGAGAATCTGAAATCATTGGATATTTCGTTGAATACAGCGGCATGAAATTTGGGATGTTTTTCTTGGCCGACCTTGTAGAAACGGTTTTAGTTTCTGCGTTAATGACAACATTATTTTTGGGCGGATGGCAGATTCCCTATCTTTATCCGGATGGTTTTCATTTTCCCTGGGGGGCATCGATAGCATTATCCAACATGACGGTTGTGATTTTAGGCATCCTGTCTTTCTTCTTCAAATTGAGCTTTTTTATTTGGTTATTAATGACGATCCGATGGACGTTACCAAGATTCCGTTATGATCAGTTAATGAAGCTCGGGTGGAAGGTTCTTTTGCCGACCTCTTTAATTAATATTGCAGTTACAGCGATAGTTATTGTTTTATTAAATTAGGAAAACTATGACTTACTCAACTGAACAGAAGCGCAAAGAGCTTGAAAAATATTTTGAAGAGAAAAGCTCATTTAATATTTTGCGTGTTGCCCAGATGAAGCGAGACTGGAAAAAGGCCAATCGCCGAGAATTAACATGGTGGGAAAGTACGTACATTCCAACCGTGGCCGGCGGCATTTGGACAACCTCCACGCATTTTTTTCGTAATTTGTTTTTTCACATTATGCATTTGTTTGGGTTGTACAAAAATGTTTCCGCGGCTGTGACTTATCAATATCCGGAGCAAAAACGACCGCTGGCTAAGCGTTTACGGACCCGTCACCGTTTAATGAAGCGTGAAGATGGCTCACCGCGCTGTGTGGCTTGTATGATGTGTGAAACTGTTTGTCCCGCTCGGTGTATTGAAATCACGGCAGCTGAACATCCGAACCCAAATATTGAGAAATATCCCGCCGAGTTTAAACTGGATCTAGGAAAATGTGTATATTGCGGATTTTGTGTTGAAGTTTGCCCAGAAGATGCGATCCGCATGGATACGGGAAAACTGGATACCGCTGAATATTCCCGCCAAAGCATGATTTATGATAAAAAGCGCCTGATGGAAGAGTAATCCATCGACAGTCTTTATTTCCAAACATAATCTGCAAGTACAAAAAATTATGACTGGACATTTTACGACCTCTATTGAATTTCAGATGAGTCTGCTATTGTTTGTGTCCTTGGCAGGATATTTGCTTGCCACACGGATACACCAGTCAGCAGTCATTGGAGAAATATTGGTAGGACTAATCATTGGACCCAGCATGCTAGGTTGGATTACGTATACTAACTTTGTCCAAAGCGTGGCACATCTAGGGGCCATCATATTGCTTTTTGTTGTTGGTTTGGAGTTTAAAATCAGAGATATTTTCAATATACGATATGGGATCATAGCCCTAGTGGGTGTGATTATTCCTTGGATTGGAGGTTATTTAGTAACAACGGCTTTTGGCTTTAGTCAAGAAAACGCAATTTTTACGGGAACTGCTTTAACGGCCACAAGCATTGCTATTACTGCGAATGTCTTAAGAGAGATGGGGCAGCTTCAAACAGAAGCAGCGAAAGCTATAATTGGGGCCGCAGTCATTGATGATGTATTAAGTCTTTTAGCTCTGTCCTTTTCGGAGCAAATGGTAACGGGCGATTTTTCGTTTGCCTCTGTGGGTTTTCCTGTCTTAAAGGCAGGCGGATTCATTGTTGCTGCAATTTACTTTGGGACACATTTATGTCGGTTTGTCGAACGGTTGGACAGGACATCCATTTCTCAAAAGTTTCCAGAGTTTGTTTTTATTTTTGTAATGATGATTGCTTTTCTATATGCGATGTTTGCTGAGATGCTGGGATTGTCATCAATTGTTGGGGCGTTCATTGCAGGAATTTCCCTAGAAGGGGCTGTAATTAGAAACGGTAAGGATTATAAGCACGGTGCAGAGTATCTTCATATCATATTTGCATCTATCTTTTTTGTTTCATTGGGGATTCTCGTGGATACCCACGTTTTGACCAGTCAGGTCATCCTTTTTCTGATTTCATTGACGGTTGTGGCAATTCTTACAAAAGTCATCGGATGCTTTATTCCCGCGCGGATGCAGGGAATGTCTTTTAGGGACTCTGCTGTTATCGGATTTGGAATGTCTCCCCGAGGAGAGGTAGCCATGATTGTCGGATTGATTGGCCTAAATCAGAAGCTCATTACGCAAGAAATTTATGCGGCGATCATTTTTATGAGCTTAATTACCACCATTGTGACACCCCTTGTCTTGCGTCAATGGTTTTATCCTGCCCAAAAATAATAATCAATTCAAATATTTATTGAGATACGTAGGTGGCGAGAAAAGCCATGTTATTAACGGATCTCATGGCGATTTCCAGAAATGGTCCCTGGCAAATGCCAATGACCACAATTCCGGTAATGGCAAATCCAATGACCAATTGGACGGGGAAAGACACAGCGATGGGCGTTGTGACGCGTGGCTGGTCCACATAAATTGTTTTGACCACACGCAAATAATAGTAGGTGGATATAACGATATTGACCGCAGCAATTAAAGCCAGCCAAATGAGATTGCTTTTAACCGCAGCCATTAATAACGTGAATTTTCCAAAGAATCCTGCCAGAGGTGGAATTCCAGCCAATGAAACTAATGCCAAAAGAAGCGCGATAGCCAAAGATCCGGAGCGTTTTGCAAGTCCGGCATAGTCAGAAATGTCATCACTTTTGGCCGCATTATAAAAAAGAACAATTACCAAGAATGCAGCGAGATTTGTAAAAAGATATCCCAGCAAATAGAAGTTGATTGCGGACGCCCCTAAAGTTGAGCCGGCCGCAGCACCCATCAGTAAATACCCGGCATGGCCGATACTGGAATATCCTAACAAGCGTTTGATATTTGTCTGAAACATGGCTCCCAGATTGCCATAGCACATGGTAATCGCAGAAAGAACAGCTAAAACGGTCTCCCATTGAATATGCCAGGCATTGAATACCCCAAAGAATAATCGGATTAACATAATAAATCCGGCTGCCTTTGACACCACCGAAAGAAGAGCGGTAACAGGCGTAGGAGCGCCCTGATAAACATCCGGTACCCACTGCTGAAACGGAACGCTGGCGATTTTAAATCCAATCGCTGATAACACAAGGATGGATGCAAATAACATCATGGGATCCATACCATGGAAGTCCACATAACCTTTAATGATTTCAAAACGGGTGGAGTGAGTTACGCCGTAGATAAAGCTAATTCCAAATAAAAAGAATGCGGAGGATAATGCGCCGAGAATCAAATACTTCATCCCCGCTTCAAGCGATAGTTTGTCGCTTTTTAAATAAGCGGTCATGACATATAGTGATATGGTCAGGATTTCCAGTGCAATGAATAAGACGAGAAAATCCCCCGAAGAGGCTAAGAGACAGGCGCCCAAAAGGGCCAGCCACAACAAATAATAAAAACTATCCAACCGGTCACCCGAAGTTTTAAAGTACTGTTGGGTCATGGTCAGAATGAAATTCATGGCCATTAAGAAAAAGCCTTTAAAGTCCCATGAAAGAGAGTCAGAGACAAACATTCCGTTAAACGTTGTCCCAAAAACAGCACCGTTAAAGAGCCAAAATAGAATTAGGGCGCCAAGCGCTAGGAAACTTAAGGTCGGAACTAATCGTGAAGAATTGCCTTTAGGTTGTGCAATATCAATAACAATCAGACCCACGAGAATGGCGGTGATTGACACTTCTAAGGATAAGATATTCCAATCAATAATAGGGAACATAAGGCTCTCTAGTTTCTTAGTTTATGGCTGGTTTAAACTTTTTTGGATCTGTTGCGACAATGGTTTAATGCCGGAATCAATATTTCTTAAGATAAAAGAAGGCCAGCAACCTACAGCAATCAAAGCGGCCAGCAAAAGTACAAAAGGTAATTTCTCCGTAATTGTTTGTGCATCGGAAAGTTTTGCCCACTTGGCATTCATCGGTCCTTGAAATCCAAGACGGATAGTCTTGAGCATATAAACCGCACCTAAGACAATTCCGAGAACGGCCAGTACGGTTTGCCAGCGGTAAGCGTCCCAAGAACCAATTAAGACCATAATTTCGCCGACAAAGTTTGCGAAACCAGGAACACCAGCGGAGGCCAGGGCCATCATGGAAAAACATGTGGCAATAAACGGCATCCGTTTGGCAATGCCACCGAGTTCATCTAAGTTACGCGTCTGCGTCTGGTCAGAGACAAAGCCGATTAAGGCAAAACCTAGAGAGGCAAGGATGCCATGAGCAAACATTAGAGCTACAACCCCATTTAATCCAATGACATTGATGCAGGCCAAACCAAGTAAAACATAGCCCATATGGCTACAGCTAGAGTAACCCAAAAGATATTTGATATCGCGCTGAACGAGGGCGATCAATCCACAATATAGAATATTCAAGATAGCGAGTATGGCCACAACTGGCATCCAAACTGCAGCAGCTTGAGGCATTAAAAGAATAGCAAAACGAAGAATGGCATAGGCCCCTAATTTTTTAAGAACACCGGCATGGAGCATGCTGACAGCTGTCGGAGCCGTGGCATAACCAACCGGAGCCCAGGTATAGAATGGCCAAAGGGTCAATGTGATGCCAAAGCCCAGAACAATGAGCGGGAAAATCCAATATTGGACGTGGACCGGTAATGGATTGGTGGCTAAATACTGCTGAATTTCAATCAAGTTAAATGAGTTGAGACCAACATGGCAATAAAGAGCAATCAGTCCAACCAGAGCAATTGATGCTCCGGCTGTCAAATAAAGCATTAACTTCATGGCGCCGTAGTCTTTACGACCAGAACCCCACAGAGACATCATCAAAAATGTAGGCACAGCAGCAATTTCGTGAAAGAAATAAAAGAAGAAAATATCTACCGAAAGGAAAGCCCCGTACGTTCCCAAGACGATTAATAAAAGAAGAATATAGTACTCTTTGACACGATCCTTGATATTTTTGGAAACAAGTGTGGCGGCAAAGGAGCTAATTCCCAACAGGAGGACCAGTACGGAGTTTATACCATCAATCCCCAAATGATAGGAAATACCAAAGGGAATGACCCAAGGGATTTGTTCCACAAACTGGAATCCTCCCTGGACGTGGTTATAGTTCACAAAAACATATCCGGATAAAAGCAAGGAAAGAAAAATTCCAGTATTAGCAATTTGACGTATCAAATTGGATTTTTCTTTAGATACCAGAGTGATCGCAATCAATGCCACGGCAGGCATTAAAAGAATCCAAGAAAGAAGAGGAGTTGATGTCATAGTTTATTTACCATAAAAAAGAAGATAACAATTGTTCCAAGGACAAAAGTCAACGCATAAAACTGAACGATTCCTGTCTGTAGCCGGCGTAATGTATCACCACTGGTTTTAGCAATTCCTGTTAATCCATGAACACCGAATCGTACAATGAAAATCTCTTCCATCCATGCCATCATTTTGGCGAAATTTTGCTGAACCGTATTGACATACCAACCGTAAATTTCATCAAAGTAATATTTGTTTTTAAGGACGGTATAAAAGAATCCGAGCTTTGTGGTCAACGGGTCTTGCTTAGGGCGTTTGCCATAAAGAGCGTATGAGATAGCCAGTCCAAGGACAGCCACAATCGAAGAAATCATAGCTACGCGTATATTCAGTTTAATATGTTCATGTTCGGGGTAGAGAAAATGAGGAATTCCTAAAAATCCGCCTGTCACTGTGAGAATGGCCAGGAAAATTAACGGAAGAGTCATCACGGCTGGGGATTCATGGGCGGGATGTTTATCATGAGCGTTGGGTTGTCCCCAAAAAGCAACCCAAAGCAACCGGCCCATATAGAAGGAAGTCAACAAACTTGTGAGAGAAGCGACCACATACAGAAGCCCATTATGTTCAAATGCCAAGGCAAGGATTTCATCTTTGCTGAAAAATCCACTTAATGGGAAGATTCCGCATAGCGCAAGAGTTCCCAAGACAAACGTCCATCCGGTTATTGGCATTTGTTTAAGGAGGCCCTGCATTTTCCAAATATTCTGTTCGTGATGAAGCGCATAAATAACGCTGCCTGCACCCAAAAAGAGGAGGGCCTTGAAGAAGGCGTGAGTGGTCAAATGAAACATTCCTTGCATAGGACCGCTTAAGCCCACGGCCATGACCATCAGTCCGAGTTGGCTGAGTGTAGAGTAGGCTAAAATGCGTTTGATATCGTTTTCAACAACAGCTAATGTGGCTGCAATTAAAGCGGTTCCTGCGCCTACGTAAGCGATAACGGTTAGCGCGCCTGTCAATGGCTCGAACAAAAAGAACGTTCGGGCCAGTAAGTAAATTCCCGCGGCCACCATGGTTGCAGCATGAATGAGTGCGCTTACGGGAGTTGGTCCCTCCATTGCATCGGCAAGCCAGACGTGGAGAGGAACTTGGGCTGACTTTCCAACGACACCGCAAAAAATTAAAAGTCCGGCAATGTTTAACATATTAGGGTCGATGGTGGAGATGGTACTGGCTAAATCGGTAAAGTTAAAACTTCTTAAACCGGTCGCGCCGGAAAGGCTCCAGAGGAATAAAATTCCACATAAGAAACCAAAATCCGCGACACGGTTAACAATGAAGGCCTTGACCCCAGCATCGGCGGCTGAAGGCTTTTCATACCAAAATCCAATCAGCAGGTAAGAACTGAGACCGACAAGTTCCCAAAACATAAACAGTTGAATAAAGTTATTGGACAAGACAATCCCAATCATTGAGAACGCAAAAAGGCTGAGATAGGCAAAAAATCGTGGCATACTGGGATCGTCTTTCATATAGCCACGGGAATAAATAAAGATCGCGCTTCCCACGCCGGTGACAATCAACAACATCATGATGGCTAAAGGATTGACAAGAACTCCCAGATCAATCGTCAGTCCGTCAAAACGTATCCAAGAAATGGAATGTTGAAATTCAAGCGGAGGGTGAACATTATAAATTTGGATAAACATCAAGAGACAGCAGACGAACGAAATCAAAATACCGCCAATAGCGGTCAGAGAGCTAAGGAGTTTAGAACGTAGAAAGAAAAGCGTGATGATAATGCAGGCACCCAGTGGAGAAAAAAGAGCTGTCCAGGCCAATTGAGAGCTTACCATTTGAGATCCTTTAAATCGTCGGCTTGAATACTTGACACGTGCCGGTACATTAGAACAACAATGGCCAGACCGATAGCGACTTCAGCAGCAGCTACAAGAATAACAAAAAATACAATGAGCTGACCGGCATAATCGCCATTAAATTTGGAAAAAGTGACAAAGGATAAATTTGAGGCGGCTAATAAGAGCTCCAGAGATAATAATATTCGCAATACGCTGCGACTTGTTGTAACTCCAATAATACCAATAGCAAACAATATGCCGCTTAAAATTAGATAATGTCCTAAACCAATCATATGATTCCTAAAAGCTATATTAACGAGATTTTAATGACCCTTGGGCCAGTGAAACAATTCCAAACGTTGCAACAAGTAGCAAAAATGATGTCAATTCGAAAGGTAACACATATTCAGTAAATAATATTTTTCCAATGGCCTCGATAGTCCCTCTGATGGAAGAGGGTTCCAAACTTCTTGTCAGTAAATAACTTTTGGTTGTTAAAAAGAAGCTGGCTAAAAAGCATGAACCTAGAAGCCAGCCCGAAATTTTAAATCGGTTTTGATTTTGAAAAGCTGAGGGATTGTTGAGATTAAGACACATGACAACGAATAGAAAAAAGATCAGAACCGCCCCTGCATAAACTAATAGCAGGATGATTCCGACGAAATAGGCTTCCAAAAGTAGAAACAGGTTTGATAAACAAAATGTGGCGACGACCAAAGATAAAACGTTGTAAAGCGGATTTTGTGCGAGAATCACGACAAGACCAGACAAAACCAGCATGGTGGCAAAAAAGTAAAAAAATAATAATGACATAATGTTATGTGATGTTGGGGATCAATATAGATAAAAATTTATATAGATAATATATAAATAGGAATTGTAAAGTCAAGAATATTGTTCTTTTATTTTATTTGAATTTCTCAGCTTCATTAAATCGAGGCGTATTTTTTTCAAAATACACCGGGCGGGAGCATTCGTGGTTAAAGATGGTGAGGTTCTCAGAAAATTTGAAGAATGCAATTATCGACGATGGATAAGTGCAATTTAGAACGCATGGAAATGATCCGCAAATAAATTAACGGCTTGTACGTTGGCGCATAACTAAGGAAGCTCCCTTAACGTTGTGAGGAAATTCTGGGTTAGCAGACGATTCGTTTTGTCTATAATTGAAAGAGTAAAAATATTCGAATTTGAACTTGGATCGCCATGGTTTACATATATAATTTACTTCGTTAAAAATATGTGAATGAAATGAGCAACTATTTTGTAAGAGCAGATTTTACAGCTACGCTAAAACATCCCGGTGAAAATAGCCTGTTGAATATCGATAGCGCCGTTTAGAGGCTATAGATGGGAATAGTGGTGACAAACGTGTCCTGGGAAAGGGGTTCCATCCAAATTGTTTTTAACCAAAGACCAACAAAAAGACAGTACCTTATGGCTAAAATAAGACAATTTAATACTCTATTGTTCCTGTATGTTTTGCTCATTTGCGGACACGTCCTTGCTCAAGAAGCTGTATCTCAGAAAGAGGAAGCAGTCGAGCCGGCATCGTCTCTTGAAAACAGTAAGAAAACTATTCAGGAGCTTAACGCAAAAGTAGCAAATCTCGAACAGCAAGTGTTTAATTTGCTTTCCGGCGATTTCGATGCAGAGGCTAAGAAAATTTTGGATAAGCAGTTTGAAAATGAACACAAGAAGCTAATTGATGAAGCGTCGGCATTGAGAAGTAAGGTCAAATCTTTAACAGATAATCTCGATTCCAAATCTAAGTCGATCGAAAAGCTGGCTGATCAGAAGCAAATACTTATAAAGCAAGTGAGAAAATATAAGAGTGAGTATGCGCGGTTAACCAGTGAACTGAAGATCTCTCAATCCAAAATGGAACACTCAGATCAGTTGTCCTTAAATAAGAGCCAGGCTTCTGAGGAACAATCACGATCAAAAATGGAAAATTTATCAAAGCAATTAGAGGTGGTCAGTGGCGAAAAGGATCAGAAAAGCGCAGCTCTTGACAGGTTGAATCAAAAGAATGCTCAGTTAACGGAAGATCTTTATGTAAGTACAGTGGAGCTCAGAAAGGCAAAGGATCGAATTGCCCAGCTACAAAAGCGTTCGAATGAAACAGGGTCTAAAGAGAGCAGTTTTGGGAATCAGCAGTCCTCAGAAGTTGTGGATCTTAACCAAAAAATTCAGCAATTGACTAAGCAGCTCGAAGAGTCTCAAAAACAAAATGAGCTATTGCAGAAGAATTTGGCTTTTTCAAATAATAAAACCCAAGAGGGGCTGCCATTCCCTGATCAAAGCGGAAATTTGTTGGACAAGAAACTCGCAGATTTGGAGAGTCAAATACAACTACAAGAGCGGTTTTCGCAGGAAA
>JAEUSC010000083.1 GCA_016789035.1 Candidatus Omnitrophota bacterium | reverse complement strand
CTTCGAATCGTAATACCATTCTCTCTTAATTTCATATCCATCTTTGTCCACGCCGAACATGTACCTCAGCCACGCCTGCGGTCGCGAATATTCGGCCTTTCTCTCCATCAAATCATTTTCGTCCTGATATAAAATGGCCGTTAACTTAACGCCCACTTCCGCCAGTTGCTGCCGGAGCAACTTAACAAGTCTAGAAAATATCTTGTTTCGCTGATCAATCAACAACCGAATCTCCAGGTTTTGCCCTTCCTTTTTAAAAATCCCGCTTTGTTTATCCTTCACCCAACCTTTTTTCCGAAATAATTCCATGGCTCTTAGCGGATCAAATTCAATGGCCTTAACAGACGGATTAAACATTTCTGATGTCGAGATAAACGGACCGACGCTGATGGAGCCAGAAATTTCCGATATGTTCTTTAGAATGTCCTTAACATTCACGGCCTGCGCCAGGGCAATTCTCATATCCCGATCCGAGAATAACGGATCATTTAAATTGTAAAGCATGGCCAAGTGCATATTCCACGGAACGGCATAGGTCTTAAAGGCAGGATCTTTTTTTAGAATTTCATAATTTTCTTCGCTGATGAACTCTACCAAGTCCACTTCTTCCCGTAATAACGCAGCCCACAGCTGTTGATTGGAAGAAAAAGTCTTTACCACAATTTCATTCAGATAGGGGCGCCCTTCAAAATAATCGTCGTTCGCCTTTAATCTAATGATCTGGGAATTTTTATCCCAGCTATAAATTCGGAATGGGCCACTTCCGACGGGTGCATAGTTAAATTTACTATTCCGTATGTTTTCCTTAGCAAGCAAATGCCTTGGGGCTATCTCTCTGGTAAGTTTCGGATAAATCGAATCAGCGGGTTTCTTTAAATGGAGCCGGATGGTATAGCGGTCGAGAATCTCCCAACGATCAAACAATTCACAACCGGAACGCCAAGGCGATTGATTCAGCGGATTCATAATTTCTTCGTATGTAAATTTAACATCTTCCGCGGTCAACTCAACGCCGTCATGAAAGTGAACCCCTTGCCGAAGATAAAAGTCGATAACCAGACCATCCTTTGAAACACTCCAATTCTTTGCCAATCCCGGAATGATATCCCCTTTGGAGTCGAGACGAAACAAAGAATCAAATATTAATTCCAAAAGCGGTGCGGATACACTGTTCTGCGTCAAAATGGGGTTAATCACTGTAGGCGCGTAGGCGACGCCCCAGTTTAAGATACCGCCATATACAGGAGACTTTTCTTGCTTCGTTTTTTGTGAATATATAGATGTGTTCTGGGATTTCTCGGAAGGCTGTCCAAATACCTGTAAGGTTTGAAGCAAGGCCATAGAAAAGATACAAAGAAATATTGCGTTTCGAAAGTGAAAAAGCATTGGGAAAATCAGTCGGTATTAAACCATTTTTAGTTTACAGGTTTTAAAAAATAATGGAATGACCGAATGTAGCATGGAACTAACTTTTTTCTCACAGATACATTTTTCTCTCATAAATAATGTTCAAAACTTAACAACCAAACCACCTTCAACATGTCGAGGCGCTAGCGGGTAGGTAATGCTGGACCAGTATTTACTGTTGGTGAGATTGTAAACGTTCACATAAATTTGGGTTTCAACATTGCGTATGGCATGATCAAAATTCTTCGTAAACTTAAGGTCAAATATAGGTTTGCGGTCATTCGCTTGTAGTGAAGGATCGGAACTCCACCGGTCATAATGTCCTAATAGGTTCACCCCCCATCCTTCTTCTGTTGCGTATTGTCCACCAAACTAAAGCTTTGCCGAGCAATGCCCTGATCTCGGACAATTGTTCCGTCCTGTGCATTTCTAACATCATTAAAAGCTCCTCCCGCGTAGAGCTTAAAATCTTTACTCCATTGATAGTTAACCAACAAATCACCTCCGCGCCGCCGAAACTTTTTAAAATTTCTCTGAATAAATGCACTGCTGCCGGAATCAAATACAATCGCGATTCCGTCATTGACATCCGCATAATATCCGTTTATCTCTGCGGTAAGAGCAGTGGTCACTTGCGAAGACACTCCTACTTCATAAAGCCAGGCGCGTTCAGCTTTGAGATCTGGG
>JAEUSC010000081.1 GCA_016789035.1 Candidatus Omnitrophota bacterium | reverse complement strand
ACATCATTTTCCGGAGTGTTGAGTGCGCTTTCGGTTGAGGCCGACGTGGCTCATCACGTGGTAGAAGGGTTGGTTGAGACCTCTTTGAGAGGGGTCGATTCTCATGGCATCCGCTTATTTCCGCACTATGCCAAGGTTGTCAAAGCTGGGCGGGTCAACGGGAAGCCAAAATATCAGTTTCATAAAGGCGGAAATTCCGTCGGACGGTTGGATGCAGACCACACCTTCGGTCATGCCGCTGGCGCTGAAGCGATGAAATATGTCTTTGAAATGGCACAGGAAACCGGGTGTGGGGCTGTTGCCGTTTATAATTCGAGTCATTTTGGAGCGGCTGCCTATTGCGGTCTTATGGCTGCAAAGGAGAATATGATTGGAATCAGTCTTACTCATGCTGATTCTTTGATGCTCTCCACGCACGGCATGCGCGCCTTTTTTGGAACAAATCCCATTTGCGTAACGGCACCGGTCGCTGATGAAGACCCATTTTGTCTAGATATGGCCACCACCACGATCACATGGAATAAGGTGAAGATGCACCGCGAAAAGAATCAGCCGCTGTCTCCGGGTTTAGCCGCTGATGCTAAGGGTGATAGTACCACAGATCCACATGCTGCCGAATGCCTGTTTCCCATTGGGGATTATAAAGGATTTGGGTTGGGGATGGTGGTTGACATTCTCTGCGCGCTCTTAAGCGGAATGCCGTTTGGACGTGAAATCACCAGTATGTATTTGACACCTCTGGATCAGAAGCGCTATCTGGGTCAATTTTATCTGGCTCTGGATATCAGCAAGTTTCAAGATGTGAATGCCTTTAAGTCCAGGTTAAAAAAATATATGGATGAAATTCGCCGTGAGCCGGCCAAAGATCTTGCTAAACCTGTGATGGTGCCCGGAGATCCGGAGAAAAAAGCCTTTCTTCAAAGAAGCAGGGAGGGAATTCCTCTTTCGGCCATAGAGTATCAGGCCATCGCCGCTACATGTTCAAATTACAATATCAAGTTTCCTTGATGCGATATTAAGCTTTTTGTTTCCAGACGTTTATATGCTCGAATAATTGTCAATAACCCTCGGAACTTAACTTTACAGGCCTATATTATTATGTTAAGATTTTTCATTCTTTGGCCCTAAAAATATTAATTTCTGAAAGAAGAAGGTCTATGATTTCAGCGTTATTGATAGGTAGAAAAGGAAGCATAGGCTTTCCAGGCAAAAATACTTACCCGATCCTTGGGAAGCCGTTGGCCTACTATCCTCTTAAAGCAGCTCAGGATGCGGGTCTAGTTGACAAAGTTTTTATCTCCACTGACTGTGAAAAGCTTATGGCGTTGGCTCGCGAGCATGACGTAGAAGTGATTGAGCGACCTGCCTATTTATGCAGTAAGGAAGCATTGGGTGAGCATGTTTTTGTTCATGGTCATCAAGAAATTGAAAAACGAGCTGGAAATCAGGAGCTTATTGTTCTTCTTCATTGCAATTCCGCCACAGTTTCTGCCTCTTTAATCGACCAGGGGATTGAAGTTCTGCTTAAGAATTCCCAGTATGATTCGGCGGTTTCTGTATCCAAATACAATATGTGGAGTCCATTGCGGGCCCGTAAGATAGGCTCCGACGGACTTTTGCATCCGTTCATTCCTTTCGACACATTTGGCGATCCTAAAAAATTGAACTGTGACCGTGATTCCCAAGGTGATGTTTATTTTGCCGATATGGGGCTTTCAATTGTCCGGCCGCATTGTTTGACGCACATTGAAAACGGCTTATTGCCTCAAAAGTGGATGGGCCAAAAGATTTATCCCTTAGTTCAGGACGCTGGCTGTGATGTTGATTATGAGTTCCAGATCGCACAGACGGAATACTGGCTTAAGAAGCACATGACAACACAAACACCTCCCAAGGAAACGGTTGAACGGTAATGCAAACAGCTTCGAACCTATACGTCAAGCATCACAGCTTCAAAGATTTTTTTTCCTCTCTTAACACTGACATTGAGTTGCAACGCCGTCGCGTTGTTCACTATTTTCAGAATAACAGTCAGGCCTATGGTGCCATCGGTCTGGCTGTCCTGAATGATCTGACATCTTCATCCTCTGATGTGGATTATAAAATCACTCCGCACATTGCTGACGAGTTAAGCAAGATTGATGACCAGCACATCGGTCGTTACACCGTCAATCGATACCGATATGATGTCTATCCCAAGAAGAAAATACTGGATGCCTATCCACCTTACCTGCAAATCGAACCGAGCTCCGTGTGCAACTACCGCTGTGTATTTTGTTATCAGACAGATGCTCAATTCACAACAAAAGCCAACGGGTATATGGGGTCGATGAGTTTTGATGTTTTTAAGGAAATTATTGATCAGGCTGAAGGCCATATTGAGTTTTTTTCGCTAGCGTCTCGAGGTGAGCCGCTGTTGTGTAAGGACATTGATAAGATGCTCGTTTATTGCAGCGGTAAATTTCTGGGTTTGAAAATTAACACGAATGCGTCCATGCTCAATGAACAGCATTGCCATGCGATTTTGTCCGGAGGAGTCAATACGCTTGTTTTCTCGGCGGATGCAGCCAAAGAACCGCTTTACAGCCAATTGCGTGTGAAAGGAAATCTTGATAAGGTTTTGAGTAATGTTCGGTTGTTTCAAGAGATCCGGCGTAAACACTACCCGGCATCCAAGATCATTACGCGGGTCTCCGGTGTTAAATACGGGAGCGACCAAGATATGAATTCAATGATCAGTCTTTGGGGAGAGTTGGTCGACCAGATTTCATTTGTGGCGTATAACCCCTGGGAGAATGTTTATCTTGCTCCCGTCAACGAAACAAAGATTTCATGTTCTGATCTCTGGCGCCGTATGTTTATCTGGTTTGACGGATTGACGAATCCTTGCGATACCGATTTTAAATCAACGCTCTCAATCGGCAATTTGAAAACACATTCTATTTCACAGTTGTGGCGTTCGCAACAATACGAAAACCTTCGACAGGCGCATTTGGAAAAAAGACGCGGCTCTTTAAATCCTTGTCAGCGCTGCAGCGTTGTCTAAAGGAAACCATGAAACAGCAGGCAATTATCACAGGAGCAGGAAGCGGTATTGGGTTAGCTTGTGTTCAAAAATTTTTAGCTGCAGGGTGGATGGTTGACGCTCATTACCATTCGTCTGACAATGCCTTGAAGCGTTTAAGCAAGAAATACGGGAACGCTCTAAAATGTTTTAAGGCGGACTTTTCCGATGAAGCGAGTCTAAAGTCTTTTTTGGAACATATTCGGAATATCCGCGCCGATGCTCTTGTAAACAATGCAGCCATTTACGATCTCTCTCAAGGCGGCCGGAACCGGGTTGCGGATGCACAGAAAATATTTATGATAAATACAATCGTTCCCATTCTTATTGCCGAAGTTGTCTTTGAAGAGATGAAAATTAAAAGGAAGGGTGCAATTGTTAACATAAGTTCGATTGCCGCTAAATACGGGAGCAATGGAACGGAAATATTTTATGGGGCGAGTAAGCGCGGGCTGGAAGCCTTAACACGGACTTTATCTCGTCAGGGAGCGACGAACGGCATTTGTGTCAATACAGTCCGTCCGGGGGCGATTGATACTGATTTTCATAAAAAGATTGGCCGATCAGATCAGCAGCTTGTTGAACGCCGAAAACGAATTCCGATGCAGCGGTTAGGAAAACCGCAAGAGATAGCGGACATGGTTTTTCATTTATGTGCCCATAATACTTTTGCTACCAATCAAACGATCACAGTCGCTGGAGGAGATTAATTTATGGCTCTTTTAACACTCAATCGGGCTCTTGTCGTCCACCGTCTTTTCAATTTGCCGGCAATGACGAAAAAGGAAATCGCCATTTATAAAAAGACACTGATTTCTCTTTATGATGGAAAGTTTTTGAACATTTTTGAGTATGGGTCGGGATTCTCGACGGTCTATTTTGCAAAATTTTTGCGCAAAGAAGGTGTGAATTTCCATGTCGATGCGGTGGATAACCACGAAGGGTGGTACGGGCGGGTAAAAAATTTGATTGACCGTGCCGGGCTGCAGAATGAGGTGACGGTGCATTTGCATCCGTTTCAGCCATTCTGGGAAAAGGAAGGCTGGGATTGGCAAGTTTCACCTCCTGTGGGAAAGTTCGCACCTGCCTCGAGCGAAGAAATCAACTACATTCAGAAGCCGTTGACGCTTAATAAAAAGTTTGATTTTATTTTGGTTGATGCGCGTTTCCGTCGAAGATGTCTTGAGGTTGCCGCACAGGCTCTTAGGAAGAATGGTATTGTATGTTTGCATGATGCGGAACGAAGTCACTATCATTCCACCACAAAAGCTTATCCGTATTCCCAGTTTATTGATAGCGGGCATTTTTATCCTTTTGAAAAAATGGCCCATCGCATGTGGTTGGGAAGTTTAGAGAATTCTGCTGTTAAAGAATTGACTAACGTGGCATGAAGATTTTCTTAAAGGGCACGCCGTCATGGATGGCCCGATGGGCTTCGAAGAGTTCAGAAGGAAGCTGGATTTATTTCGGCTCCGATTTTCAG
>JAEUSC010000485.1 GCA_016789035.1 Candidatus Omnitrophota bacterium | reverse complement strand
CATACTTGTTCATCTTTTTCTTTCGATGAACGCACTAAATACGAGATATTAAATGATTGAAATCAAAAAAGATAAGAAGCGAGTCTTTCTCGAAACCTACGGCTGTCAGATGAACGAGTATGACACGGAGCTCGTAAAATCCATCCTGGCCAAGGAGAACTATTCGTTCACCAAGAATGAGCATGAGGCCGACATTATCATGCTTAACACGTGCGCCGTCCGGGAAAATGCCCACCGCAAAGTTTACGGCCGGGTGCATGAGATTTTGCATCGAAGACGCGAAGAAAATAAATTGCAGGGTGCCCCAGTCCTTAATGCCCCTGCGCCTCAGGGGCACCGGGCCACCGGAGAGCTGGCGACCCCGCGTAAACCGATTATCGGCATCCTCGGATGCATGGCCACCAATCTTCGTCAGGAGCTTTTTGAAAATAGAAATTTGAAAATCGATTTTATTGCCGGGCCGGATTCGTACAAACGTCTGCCCGACCTTATTAGAGAAGCACAAGGTGGAGAAAAGAGTTTTGATCTGACTCTGTCCGAATTTGAAACATATTCTGATGTTTACCCGGCGCGCAAGGAAGGCATCAATGCCTGGATTGCCATTATGCGCGGGTGTAATAATTTCTGCACTTTTTGTGTTGTGCCTTACACGCGCGGCCGCGAACGCAGCCGGTCGGTAGAAAATATTGTTGAGGAAGTCAGGCGTCTGGCGGATGATGGTTTTAAACAGGTGACACTCCTTGGGCAGAATGTGAACTCCTACCGTCACGAAGAGCAGGATTTTGCTTACCTGTTGGAAGAAGTGGCCAAGATAAACGGTATTGAGCGCGTGCGTTTTACCTCCCCGCATCCCAAGGATTTTCCGGACAGAGTCATTGATGCGATTGCGTCGAATCCTAAATTATGCAAACAACTTCACGTGCCCATGCAATCCGGCAATGACCGTGTGTTGGACGTGATGAACCGCACATATACTCAAAAAGAATATCTGGATTTGATTGAGAAGATGCGAAAGAAAATTCCCGGGGTGGCGCTTTCAACGGACGTCATCGTTGGATTTCCAACTGAGACCGATGCGGAATTTGAAGATACGTATAACGTCATGAAGACGGTCGAGTTCGACAGCGCGTTTATTTTTAAATATTCAGAACGCAAGAACACGATTGCCGCTAAGAAATTTCCGGACGATATACCTGAGGCCGTTAAGACCGAACGCATCGTCAGACTCAACGAACTGCAAAAGGCCCATTCATTGAAGCGTAACCGTGCGCACATCGGCAGTGTTGAAAAAGTGTTGGTGGAAGCCGAAGCCACTGCCAAATCCGAAAAGCATCAGCGTGACGAAATTCAGGCCCGCGCTGATAATAATAAAATCGTCATTATTCCCGCAGGAACTGCAAAACTGGGTGATTTTCTTAATGTCCGAATCACCGATGCGACGACATACGTTCTTAAGGGAGAGTTGATTTAACACTCGTGTTACCTCTTCATGCGGGACATGCATCGTTATTAGACACCTTGACATCCCGGTCGATTTTCGCTATTGTTGCACCTTAAATTATGACAACGACAGGTCCGATTACAGCCCAGGAACTCTACGAACGGCTTAAGAACATTAAGCTAGGGGCCTCCGTGTGCCAGTATTCGCTTAGGAAATGCGAAGAGCTTGTCCCTTTGGTCAACGAAATCAATGCGCTTAAAAAGGAAAAAAATGCGGTCATTTTGGCGCATTCCTATGTGAGCCCGGAGATTGTTTACGGCGTTGGTGACTTCGTGGGTGATTCTTATAAGCTTGCCAAGGACGCGATGTCAACCACCGCATCTATCATTGTTTTTGCGGCCGTGCGTTTCATGGGAGAGACGGCCAAGATTCTTAATCCGGAGAAAGAAGTGTTAATCCCGAGTGCGCTTGACGGCTGCACTTTGGCAGATGCCATTGATGCCGCGACCGTCCGAAAGCTGCGCCAGGAATTTCCGGATTACACGTTTATTTGTTATGTCAATACGACGGCCGAAGTCAAGGCGGAATGCGATGTGTGCGTCACCTCATCTAACGTCTATAAAATCGCGCAAAACCTTCCTAATGATAAAATTTATTTTCTGCCCGATAAATTCATGGGCATTAACCTCCAGAATGAGATGAAGCGTCTGGGCGCTAAGAAAGAGATCAAATATTTCAGCGGCACTTGCTATGTTCATGAGGATTATGGCCTGGAAGAAATTATGAAGGTCCGTCTGGAATACCCCAATGCGCTTGTGGTCAGCCATCCGGAATGCAGTGCAGCTGTTGTTGAGCATTCCGACTATGTGGGATCGACTGAACAAATGCTGGCCTTTATGCGGGAAACCAAGGCCAATGAATTTTTAATGCTCACCGAATGCGGGCTCTCTGCCCGGTTGGAATCAGAATTTCCCGAGAAGAAACTTGTGGGAAGTTGCACCATGTGCAAATACATGAAGTCCAACACTCTTGAAAACATCCTGCGCGTTCTTAAAAATCCCATTGCCAGGGACCGTGTAATCTTTTCCGAAGATGTCCGTCTGCGCGCTCTCAAAAGTCTTGAGGCGATGTTTCATTACGCCAATTTAAAGCAGTAGTTTCCGCTAGGTATGGGCGGTCAGCGGATGGTTGGCGGGAAAAGAGGACAGATCGCTGAAAGCAGATGACCGGTGCTTACACTTAATCGCGCCCCGCGTTGACATCACCAGAGGCGTGTGATAACATCACACACAAAATTGAAAATGTAGGGGCGAGGTTACCTTTCCCCTACGATTTTTTTATGAAATACACCGAAACCAAAACCTTTACCTTCGCCCATTCCCCGGATGAAATGACGCTCAAAAGCGGTGTCAAGCTCGGGCCTATCACGCTCGCTTATGAAACCTACGGCGAGCTCAATAAAGACCGATCGAATGCCATTCTTGTTTTTCATGCCTTAACCGGCGATGCCCATGCCGCGGGCTGGCATGACGGCGCTAAAAATCCCGGATGGTGGGACGGCATGATTGGGGAGGCAAAAGCCTTCGATACATCCAAATACTTTGTTATTTGCGCGAATGTCATCGGCAGCTGCAAGGGATCTACAGGCCCGGCGTCCATTGATCCTAAAACGGGCAAGCCTTACGGATTGAGTTTTCCAGTCGTGACCATTGAAGACATGACTGTCTCACAAAAATATCTGATCGATCATTTGAAAATTAAGAAATTGTTTGCGTGCGTCGGTGGATCCATGGGCGGATTGATGGCACTCAAATGGTCTGTATTGTTTCCGGAAACGGTCCATTCTGTCCTTTTGATTGCGACCAATTACCGGCACACCGCCCAGCAGATTGCCCTGCACGAGGTGGCCCGCCAGGCGATTATGTCCGACCCCAGCTGGTATGGAGGGGATTATTATGGCAAGGGCCTGCCGGCCCGCGGGATGGCTGTTTCACGGATGATTGGTCATATTACGTACATGAGCGAAAAGTCCATGGAAGCCAAATTCGGCCGCAAACTCATTGCTAAGGAAAAACTGGGTTATGATTTCTCGCATGATTTTGAAGTGGAGAATTATTTGAAATACCGCGGCGACAGTTTTGTTCAGCGGTTCGATGCGAATAGTTACCTCTATTTGTCCAAGGCCCTGGATTACTTCGATCTTTCCGAAGAAGGAGATTTGACGGCTGTCTTAAAGAATGTGAAGGCGAAGGTTTTGATTATCACGTTTACATCCGACTGGCTGTATCCGTCTTATCAATCCAAGCAAATGGTCAAGGCATTCAAGGCCAATGATGTCGAGGTCTCATTTGTGGAAATCGATACCAATTACGGCCACGATTCTTTTTTGGTGGAAATTGAGAGTCAGTCCAAGCTGGTCAAACATTTCCTGGATAATGTGGCCAAGGACGTTTTACTATGAGCGATGGCCAAGATATAACATTACGACCTGATCATAAAATGATTATTGAACTTATCGAACCCAAATCTCGTGTTCTGGATTTGGGCTGCGGAGACGGGGAGTTGCTTTATTTATTAAAGTCGCAGAAAGACTGCCGCGTGACAGGAATAGAAATCGATGAAGATGCGATCTACAAATGCATGGCGCGCGGCGTCATGGTTTCCCAGGGGGATATTGATACCGGATTGGAAGATTATTCTGATAAACGGTTTGACTATGTGATCCTTAACGAAAGTCTGCAGGAAGTCCGGAATCCCGAACGGGTCATTATGGAAGCCTGCCGCGTGGGAAAACAAGTTATTGTTGGGATTCCCAACTTCTGTAATATCTCAGCGAGATTTCAGGTCTTTTTTTTAGGAAAAGTTCCGGTCACCAAATGGCTGCCATACAAATGGTATAACACGCCGA
>JAEUSC010000476.1 GCA_016789035.1 Candidatus Omnitrophota bacterium | reverse complement strand
AAAAAAGAATGTTACAAAGCCTGTTGTTTCCTTTATTGCGGGCCGCACAGCTCCGGCAGGCAAACGCATGGGCCATGCGGGTGCCATTATTTCCTCCGGTGATTCCACGGCCGAAGCTAAAATGGCCACATTGACCAATGCAGGCGTGACCATTGTTGATTTTCCTGATGAAATTCCCCAAATCCTTGCCTCAAAAATTAAATAACCTTCCGGTTTTAATCGTTCATAGAGTAATGGTTTCTTTTTCAAAAATCACTATAATGATGGGCAACGTCGCTATCTTTTAAGGGTGTTCCATGAAAAAACTTAAAAAAATATTTATTTCTGCCATTCATCAAAATGCTGGAAAAACCACCATTTCACTCGGTCTTTACAATACATTTAAGGATCGTAAATTGCGCACGGCCTTTATGAAGCCGGTTGGCCAGGAATTTGTGATGGCGGAAGATCTGGCGGTCGATAAAGATTCTTACTTAATAGGTGAAGTTTATCGCTGTCAAAAACGTCTCAAGGACATGAGTCCGGTCACAATTGGCCGCGGTTATACAGAGCGCTATATCTTTAATCCCCAGAAGGAAACGCTCGAAGCCAAGATCCTAAAATCTTATAACAATTTGATTAAAGGCAAAGATGCCATTATTTGTGAAGGAACGGGGCATGCCGGTGTTGGTTCGGTCATCGATTGTTCGAACGCTGATGTGGCGGCATTATTAGGATGTAAGGCTATTATTGTTAGCGGCGGCGGCATAGGTCGCAGCATTGATGAAATCATTTTGAACAAAGCATTATTCGATTTAAAAAAAGTGGAAGTATTGGGTGTTATCATCAATAAGGTGTTGCCTGATAAGTTCGAGAAAATCCGGACTGCCGTGCAAAGAGGGCTTGAAAATAAAGGCATTCGACTATTAGGAGTGATACCCGATACGCCTATGCTTTCTGCTCCAACAGTGGAACAAATTATGCAAAGACTTGATCTGAGGCTTTTTTGTGGCGGGGAAAATATCAATGCCCGAGTGAAGCATACAATCGTTGCGGCCATGGAACCTCATAATATGATTGGACATTTAAAAGATGGAACGTTGGTTATCACTTCCGGCGACCGCGTTGATAATATTTTGGTTTCCGTGAGTTCTCATTTAGTCCATGAGGGCAGTGGCGGATCACGCATTTCAGCGGTGATTTTAACGGGTGGTCTGGTGCCCGATGCCAAGATCGTCAATCTGTTAAAAGAAAGTAAAATCCCCGTGCTTTTTAGCGATTTTGATACTTATACAGTGGCTGCCAAGATTGAAAATTTGACTTTCAAAATCCAAAAGACCGATAAAGATAAAATCCAAGAAGCCATGCGTCTGGTCAAAGACAATGTCAATGTGGATAGTATTTTGGACAACATTTAATAGCGGGCAGGAACAATGGAAAAGAAAACAGTTCGAGCGAGTCAGAAATTGAAATTAAACCAGGCTGATGAGATCCGTTTCTTAAGGAAGATTGTTGACATTACGGCTGAAGACCTGGATTTAAGCTTGATCCTTAATGATGTCGTAAAGATTATGACGGAGTTTTCTAGTGCGGATTCGGTCTTTATTTATTTATTCGACGAACAAAAAGAGCATTTGATCCTAATGGCTTCCAAAACGCCGCATAAACAGGAATTGGGAAAAATCAATTTAGGAATTGGCGAAGGAATCACAGGTTGGGTTGCTCAGGAAAATAAGCCGGTGGCCATCGGCAAGCGAGCTTATCAGGATACTCGTTTTAAGAATTTTGATGTTCTCCCCGAAGACAAATACGAGGCCTTTCTTTCTGTACCGATCATTTATAAAGGGAAGGCCATCGGCGTTATCAATATCCAGCATAAAAAGCCTCATGATTATCAGGAAAGTTTTGTGGGGGCCATTACTTCTATTGGAAAACAAGTTGGCGGTGTTATTGAGCATGCGCGTTTGTATAGTGAAACCAAACAGAAGGCTCTGCAATTTGACAGTCTGATTAAGGTTAGTCAGTCGATCACATCAGAACATTATTTGGATGAAATTTTAAGTCTCATCGTTGTGGTTACTGCGGAAATGCTAAATTCCAAAATTTGTTCGATCATGCTATTGGATGAAAAAGGTTCGGAATTTGTCATTAAAGCGACGCAATCCCTGAGCGCAGAGTATAAACTCAATCCGAATGTAAAGGTTGATAACAGTTTGATTGGTGAAGTTTTGAAAATGCGAAAGCCGCTGATCGTTTATGATGTGCGCAAAGAGCAGAAATATTTTTATCGTGATCTGGCAGTTAAAGAAGCTCTTACCTCAATGATCGCTGTTCCCATGATCGTTAAGGAAAAGGCGATCGGGATCATTAACGTTTATACAAAGAATCCACATACATTTACCCAAGAAGAAGTCAATGTTCTGCAGATGGTTGCCAACCAAGCGGCTGTAGCGGTTGAGAATACAAAGTTGATGGAAGAAGCCTTGAAGGCCAAGGAAGCGTTGGAGACTCGAAAATTGATTGAGCGGGCCAAAGGTATCCTCATGCGAATGAATAGTTTAACCGAAGAAGCGGCTTACCGTATGATCCATAAAAAGAGCATGGATTCCTGCCGCTCGATGAAGGATATTGCTGAATCGATTATTCTAATGGATGAGCTGCGTAAGACGTAGTTAAGGAATATTCCTATTTTTTTTAATTCGCCCTTGACATTCGAAATCTGAGCCCGTATACTTCGTTTAGTTTTTCGGGGCACTGAAGTCCTCTTTAAAAGCAAAGCTGTTTTTAAGGGGGATTTTTTATTTGCAGGACATTTTTCCACGGACATTGAAGTCCTTGGTCAGTGAGTCAATGAATGACTTTTGGCCAAGGGCTTTTTTATTTCCTGGCCGGTAAACAAAATTGAACAGTAGATAAATTATAGGAGGAATTCGATGGAACCAACAGTCACTCCAATTAATCCCGGCGATACAGCTTGGGTTTTGATGTCAGCAGCCCTGGTTATGTTTATGACGCCAGGTTTAGCATTTTTTTATGGTGGTATGGTTAGGCGTAAGAACATTTTAGGTGTTCTTA
>JAEUSC010000461.1 GCA_016789035.1 Candidatus Omnitrophota bacterium | reverse complement strand
GCCCGAATAGAAAGGCATGAGAATTAAATCCTGGCCTTTGAACCAATTGAGCACATCGGTGCGGAAATCTTGAAATGATACGGAAAATCTTTCTTCAAACCGGGTTTTGTCCGTCGGATTATCATCAGCAATAATCATACTGTCCGGATCACGGCGTCTCATATACTTATCGGTATAGTTTGCCGCCAGACCATTACGGCAACGAGTAACACGCGCCTCGGTTACAACACCATGACCGGGAACCTCATAACGCACATCAAAAGAATCTGCGCCCGGACCGCCCAGGGAAAGCTCAATTAATTCCTTTTTATCTTTGGGAATTGTGATGCTCTTTGCTTCCCGAAGCACCCGGACCAAATCATCTGACAACACCATCGATTCCCAAGAATTTACAAACGATTTTTTCATTCCGTTACCAGCCAATCTGTTCATTCGTTATAGCACATCTGCCTTTTAGTCATAAAAAAACAACATCATTATTCGTCGGATTTGATGTTGGTTTTTCACAAAATACCTTTATGGACACCAAACCACCCTTTAAATACCGGATAAGATTATCAATCCCTATCTTAATAGTCAAATATTTTTATAGGATTATGACTTTCAGCCAGCTCCTCACTATTTCTTATAAACCTTCTTCCAATAGGCTTTTAGAAAAGACACTTTCTTATCCAACCACTTTATGTTTTTCTTGTAATGCTCAACGGTGGCAACCATCCCCTTTTGGAAATTCATTTGGGGTTCCCATTTGAGTTCCCGGCAAATCTTATCAAAGTTAAGCGCGTAACGAAGGTCATGCCCAGGACGATCTTTAACATACTCAATCAGTGATTTAGGCTTACCCATGATTTCTAACAATGTCTCCACGACCAGAATATTGGTTCTTTCCTGGCCGGAACCTACATTATAAATCTCACCGATCTTTCCTTTCTTAAGAACGGCCAGGACAGCGCTCGCGCAGTCGGAGACATAAAGCCATTCTCTGACATTGATTCCTTGTCCATAAACAGGGATCTTCAAATCGTGAAGGGCCTTATAAATAATAACGGGCACAAACTTTTCCGGATACTGCCACGGGCCGTAGTTGTTTGACGGACGAATAATAATGCCCGGAAACTGATAAGTCCGCATGTATGACCTTATTAGCAGATCCCCAGCGGCTTTGGCTGCGGAATAAGGCGAACTCGGATTAAGCGGAGTCGTCTCATAAAAATGTCCGGTTTCAATGTCGCCGTAAACTTCGTCAGTCGAGATATGGACAAATTTCTCGATGCCGCACGCACGTGACACTTCTATCATATTCTGTGTGCCGACCACATTGGTCCTTAACGCATCTCTCCCATCTAGAATGCTGCGATCCACGTGCGTTTCGGCCGCAAAATGAACAATGGCATTTGGCTTAAAACGCTTAATGGCAGCAGTGATCTTCTTGACATCATTGATGTCAGCCTTAAGGAAACTGATCTTACCCTTGATATCCTTCAGCCGTGCAACATCACCCGCATACGTCAGACTATCAACAATAAAAACCTTGTAACCGTTGGCAACAGCCTGACGGACAAACTCACTTCCAATAAACCCTGCGCCACCTGTCACAAAAATACGAGACGAACCTGAAGCCATACCT
>JAEUSC010000380.1 GCA_016789035.1 Candidatus Omnitrophota bacterium | reverse complement strand
GGACGGAAGAAAATATGCTGGCCAAAGTGTCGGAGGAATATAGATCCTATTGTCGGCAAGTGCCTTTTCTGTTTCCCAATGTCATCAAGTTGTTCGGCGAGTCTGTAGATAAGGATAGGTAGGTTATGAAAATCTTAGGTGGAATTCTTAAGGGGCGCAATTTCTATATGCCAGATGGGATCCGTCCCACACAGGATTTGTTGCGGGCGGCCGTCTTCGATTTGTTAGGCCACGATTTAAAAGGTCTCAGTTTTCTTGACTTTTTTGCCGGAAGTGGGGCAGTAGGATTGGAAGCGATATCGCGGGGGGCAAGCCGGGTGGCGTTTGTAGAAAAGGATCCCAAGAACGTTGATGTTATTAAAGAAAATTTCGAGGTCCTTAAAATTGGATATCCCCATGTTTTTCATAAGGTCATTAATGCTGATGTCTTTGCGACATTTAAGCAGATGTCCGACGCTAAAGAGGTGTGGGACATTGTGTTTATTGACCCTCCATTTGACGCCAAACTGGCAAAAAAAATCTTGAAACACCTAGAGGCCTATGTTATATTACACCCTCGTTCTTACGTCATAATTCAGTATGGACAGGACGATTCTCTGCCTGACGTGGAGGGGCGTTTTAAAATTTTGAAGAAAAAATCGTATGGAAGTTCCCAAGTTGTTGTGCTCCAGAAGGTTTAATGGTTTAAGGAAGCTATGGCCTTAAAGTCGCAGGCAGCAATTTATCCGGGAAGTTTTGATCCAGTCACTTTTGGGCATTTGGATGTCATCAAACGCGCGACCCGGATCTTTCCCAAAGTCATTGTCGCTGTTGCTAATAATACCAGTAAAAAGGCTTTATTTTCTATTGAAGAGCGGGTTGCTTTGCTCAAAAAAGTAACCGGCGGTCTTAATGGGGTGACCGTTGAATCCTTTGACAGCTTGGTCATCGACTATGCCCGGTTAAAGAAAGTCAATGTTTTGATCCGCGGTTTACGGATGACCTCGGATTTTGAATATGAATTTCAAATCGCTTTGACGAACCGCCGTCTCGCACAGGATATTGAGACGGTGTTTTTAATGCCTTCGGAGCATCATTCGTTTGTTTCTTCGTCGCTCTTAAAAGAGGTGGCGTCGTTAGGAGCTGACATTTCATCGTTTGTGCCCAAGGCGGTTGAAGCAACGCTGAAAAAGCGTTTGAAGCAATGCTGAAGTTTCCGATTAAAGATATAACCTCGGCTGGATTAAATGTCAGTCAGGATGTAGAACTCTCTGAGATTGGATTGTCACAACAAGAGGTGGACGTTCGATCACCATTGTCCGTCAATGCTGTGTTAACGCGTGTGGACAATACGGTGATTGCGGATGTGACGGTCAACGCAGAATACGGATATCAGTGCGCGCGATGTTTGGAAGATTTTGCGCGGCAAAAATCGCGAGAGTTGCATTTTGACTTTGAGGTTGCCTCTCCGATGGATGTGATTGATGTGGGAGAAGAAATCCGTCAGGAAATGATTCTGAATATTCCGCAGCGGGTTCTCTGTTCGAAGGACTGTAAAGGAATTTGCGCCGGTTGCGGGGCTAATTTAAATATCGAAAAATGTAAATGTCAATAATGTTTTGCGTGGGCGTGAGGCGTTCGTAAATCCGCAAACCAAAACGTTAAGCGCACAAACGCATAACAATCGTTAAAAGGAGAGTTCCACAATGCCACTACCAAAACGTCAACATTCACGCCAGCGCGGACGCAAACGCCGTACCCATTGGAAAGCTCGGGTTGCCTCTTTGAGCACATGTTCGCAGTGCCAGAAGCCGATTATGCCGCACCGCATCTGTCCGTTCTGCGGTTATTACCGCGGAAGTCAGGTTGTAGCGTCTAAAACCAAAGCACCAAAAGATCAAAATTAATCTGTTATGAGAAACGCGTTGTGCCGTTTGTATGCATAGCGCGTTTCCTATGACATGCATCGATGGAGACGAACAGTGAATATCGTTGTTGATGCGATGGGCGGCGATTACGCTCCCGAAAATATTGTCGAAGGTGTTGTTGAGGCTGTCAAAGAAGCAAATATTGTTGTGACTTTAATTGGCATTGAAGATGTTGTTAGAAAAGAACTTTCCAAGTATTCCTATCCGCAAGAGCGAATTGAAATCATTCATGCTCCTGAAGTTGTGAAAATGGATGATCCTGCCATTGCGTCCATTCGTCAAAAAAGAAATTCTTCAATCACTCTGGGTATTACTCTTTTAAAAGACAACCCTTCAAAATATGATGCCTTTATCAGTGCCGGAAATACCGGTGCTGTTGTCGCTGCCGCTACGCTCAAGCTGGGAATGATTCCCGGGGTTGATCGACCCGCAATTGGGCTTGTGATTCCATCTTATAAGGGTGTTTCATTTATGATTGATGTTGGTGCTAATACAGCGCCCAAAGAGGAGCATCTTCTTCATCAGGCGCAGCTGTCTAGCATATATATGAGAGAAGTTTTTAACGTGGCCAATCCAACCGTTGGTCTTTTGAATATTGGTTCGGAAGAAGGCAAAGGAACGGGTTTCGAAAAGGAAGCGCATAAATTAATGGCGGAAAAGGTGAAGAATTTTATTGGAAACGTGGAAGCCAATGAAGTCTACACCGGCAAATGCGATTGCATCATTTGTGACGGGTTTGTGGGCAATGTTGTTTTAAAAGTGTCTGAAGGATTGATGGAAACCGCAGGTGCATTGATCAAGCGTGAAGTCAAGAAAGACGTTTTTGCCATGGTAGGGGCGTTACTGATGAAGGCGCGTCTCAAGCATATCAAAAAGCTTGTGGATTATTCGGAATACGGCGGTGCGCCGTTGTTGGGTGTTAATGGTCTGGTGATGATCAGCCACGGACGTTCCTCAGCCAAAGCTATTAAGAATGCCATTAAGGCAACCATGCGCGAAGTTGAGCATAATCTTTTAAGCAAGTTGACAAGCGAAATGGCGGGATAGAACCCGTCAGTATTTACGACTGGAGTTGGTAATTGTATGAGAAACGTCGGGATCGTTGCGGTTGGAAAATATCTTCCTGAAAAACGTCTTACCAATTTTGATTTAGAAAAAATTGTTGAAACCACTGATGAATGGATCCGCACGCGTACCGGGATTTCTGAGCGTCGCATTGCGGCCGAAAATGAACGGACGAGCGATTTGGCGGTCAACGCTGCAAAGGACGTGATCCGTCAGGCTAATATTGATCCGGCGTCGATTGATTTGATTTTGGTGGCGACCATCAGTCCAGACAGCAATTTTCCTTCGATGGCGTGCTTGGTGCAGAAGGCCCTTGGCGCTCATCGCGCGGTCGCGTTCGATATTTCAGCGGCATGCTCTGGTTTTCTCTATGCCATGACCACGGCCAAACAATTTATTCAAACGGGACTTTATTCGAATGCGCTGGTGATTGCTTCCGAGCGCATCACCAAACTGATCGACTGGAAAGACCGCAGCACCTGTGTTTTATTTGGCGACGGCGCCGGCGCCTGCTTACTGGCACCGGTTGATGGTTCAGGGATTGTTGCCGATTTTATGCACAGTCAGGGGGAGTTTTCTAATCTGATGGAGGTGGTGGTTGAAGATTACCGGGCACCTGACAATGACAAAGATATCTCTTCCAAACTTCCGTACGTGGTGATGCAGGGCCAGGAGCTTTTTAAAATCGCGGTCAATTCCATGGCGGAGGCTGTTGAAGAAGTTTTAAAGAAAGCGGGTTTGACCATAGCTGATGTCGATTGCGTTGTTCCTCATCAAGCCAATGACCGCATCATTTCTGCCGTGGCCAAGAAACTGGACA
>JAEUSC010000357.1 GCA_016789035.1 Candidatus Omnitrophota bacterium | reverse complement strand
CCAGCGGCTCAAGCCGAAGGAAAAGTGATTGCTTTTTATTTCCTGTTTGGGATAATGAGGCACTTTTAAGACAACAGCTTAAAAAGGAGCGTATATGTTGAGAAAAATTCTGATTTTAACCGCAGTGCTCAGTTTGGGATTATTTTCGCAGGCCATTTATGCGAATGTTAATAATGGTGAGACAGCGCCTGATTTTACTTTGAATGATACGAATGGCGCAGCTCATTCTTTGTCGCAGTACAAAGGAAAATTTGTGGTCTTAGAATGGTTTAATTATGACTGCCCGTTTGTCAAAAAGTACTATGACAAAGGAAACATGCAGGCTCTTCAGAAGGAATATAAAGCCAAGGATGTTGTGTGGTTGGCGATCAATTCATCGGCGGAAGGTAAAGAAGGTTATTATCCGAACGATAAATTAAACGAACTTTCCAAAGAAAAAGATATGGCGGCAACAGCTGTGTTTATTGACAGTGATGGAAAAGTTGGAAAGTTGTATGGAGCTAAGACAACGCCGCATATGTTTGTGATCGACCCGCAGGGCTTGCTGATCTATCAGGGAGCGATCGACAATAAGCCAAGTACAGATACAGCAGACATTGCTTCGTCTGTTAATTATGTGAAAGCGGCTTTGGATGAGGCTCTGGCAGGTAAGGCGGTAACTGAGGCGTCAACAAAGTCCTATGGATGTTCTGTTAAATATTAATCCGAATTTATTGTCAAAAGGGCGCCTGTCTAGATAAAGGCGCCCTTTTTTTAAGTCATCGATGAACACTGTAATTAAAGCGAGACCCGAAGATTTTATTGTCAAAGAAGAAGCCGCCGTTACGTATACGGCCAGAGGGCTCTATAGTTTTTATTATCTAGAAAAAAGAGGTTTTAATACGGTTGATGCCATCCGTGAGATTTCTAAGGCAACAAAAATTCCTTCCTATTTGTTTTCTTATGGCGGTAAAAAAGACCGCCACGCGTATACCCGCCAATTAATCTCGATAGAAGGTGGGCGCCTTAAGGACATTTCGTTAGAAAATCTGTCGCTCAAGTTTTGTGGATATTCTGATCGTCCCATGGGTCCGGATTTAATTATCGGTAACCATTTTGAAGTCACCGTGCGGTCTTTAGAGTCCCCCATCTTAAATCAAATGGTGAAACGTATTGAGCTTGCCAAAACTCAAGGGTTTGTGAATTATTTTGACGATCAACGTTTCGGAAGTTTTGATCAATTGCAGGGCTTTCTGGCGGAGAAAATTCTCTTAGGGCATTTCAACGGAGCCCTTAAGATTTATTTGACGTCTATTTATTCAGGAGATCCAAAGGCGGAAAAGGAGCGCCGCAGTTTTTTTCATGAACACTGGAAGAATTGGGATGCATGCCATACAAGGGCGCATAACGCGTTTGAAACGTTTGCATTCAACGAATTAAAGAAGGGTGAAAAAGCTTTTATCACGGTTCTTAACAAAATTCCCCAAGAAGAGTTGTCCATGTATTTCAGTGCTTATCAGTCTTTTTTATGGAATGAAACGGCTGGGCAACTCTTGAAACAACTGGTTAATCAAAATCTGGCAAGCGTAAAGGGTGTGGTGGGGGAATACATTTTCTATAGAGAGTTATCGCCGTCAATTTTAAATACGGTTAAATCCATGGTGATTCCCACGGCCGCTCACAACACACGAATGTCAGATCCGGTATCGACGAAGATATATACAAAACTTTTAGAATCGCGCGGTCTAAAAAGTTCGTTCTTT
>JAEUSC010000320.1 GCA_016789035.1 Candidatus Omnitrophota bacterium | reverse complement strand
TGGTCATTTCCGGTGATCAAGCGGGGGGATGTGGCCGTTGATTTGTTTATGATGATGTCGGGATTTTTAATGACGTTTCATTATTTGAAAAGAGAGATGAGCGAACCCTGGCGCCGGCCAAAAACATGGCTGCGGTTTTATATCCGCAGGTTTTTCAGAATTGCACCGTTGTACTATCTTTTGCTTTTTGTTGCTTTGTGGTTGGGGCCACAATTATTTGAATATCGCAATACGGTCGATAGCTATACCCATGCGGTTAAACAGGCAGAGAGCAGATATGAAGATCGCAGCTTCGGAAATATTATTATGCATTTGACGTTCCTTTTCGGAGCATTTCCTCAATATTCGTTCTCGACTCCGTTACCGGACTGGAGTATCGGTTTGGAAATGCAGTTTTATGCGGTTTTTCCGTTCTTGATGCTGGTTTTTAGAAAGTTTAAATATTTTGTGCCTGTTTCTTTGACGGTGGTGGGGTCCCTTTTGATTGGAGATCATTTCTTAAAGCAGACGTTTCCCATGCCTTCGTTTTTGCTGTTGAAAATCAGCTTTTTTGTCATTGGAATGCTTTTGGCGATCGCCAATCATCGCAAGGCAAATGATTGGAACCTGTCTTTTAGTTTGGTTTTACTCAGTTGGACGGTTGTTGCCTTAACTCATGACCGTCTGATTTTTGTGCTGGCGGGGTTGCTAACAGCGATTATTTTTTATGATCGGAAGGCGGATGTTCTTCGCCTTAACAAGATCGTTATTGTTGCGGAACACGTGCTTTCAAATCGAATCACACGGTGGTTGGCCGACATGTCGTATGCCGCTTATCTGGTGCATTTATTAATCATGATCCCTTTAGGAGAGTTATTCTTAAAGAGTCATTTATATGCTCAGGCTCCCGGGAGCGCGAGGTTCGCTTTGATTTTAGTGTGTACCGTTATTCCCACGTATTCGATGGCGTGGGTGCTTTATAAGTTTGTTGAACAGCCGGGAATTCTTTTCGGGAAGAAGTTGATCAATAAGTATGTCTAAACGTGGAAAGTCAATGAGGTTTGCATGAAAAACGAGAGTTTGCCATTAAAGAATGTGCGCTATTTACCGGATAATTCCATTCGGTTGGGGTTTTGGCGCATATTTCCGGAAATATTCCAGGAGATAAAAGATAACAGATGGCTGATCTTTCAATTATTTAAACGGGATTTTACGGCCGCCTACAAACAATCCATGATGGGTTTTTTCTGGGCCTTCGTTGTTCCTTTGATCAGTATCGGGACATTTTTGGTTTTAAACCGGTCGGGCATTTTTGTCATCGGAAACATTTCCGTTCCGTATCCCGTCTATGCTGTTTTAGGGATGGCCTTTTGGCAGTTGTTTTCCTCCGGGTTGGTGGCGACGTCCCAATCGCTTGTTTTAGCCGGTCCCATGATCAGCAAAATTAACTTTTCTAAGAAATCACTGGTGTTTGCATCCATCGGTCAGGGCATTGTGGCCTTTGGTGTTCAGATGACGCTATTGATTGTTCTTTTGCTTGTTTATCATGTAACGCCTAGCCTGAGCATTTTGTTCTTGCCCCTGTTAATGATTCCTATTCTTTTTTTGACATTAGGAATAGGTTTTTTCCTGTCATTGATCAACAGCGTTATGCGGGATATAGCCAATATTTTGCCGATGTTCTTAACGTTTCTAATGTTTTTGACTCCGGTTCTGTATGAAAAACCCGCCCATGGTTTGTTAAAGCAGATCAATGAAGTCAATCCTATGTATTATTTTGTTTTGGCAGCGCGGGATTTGGCGTTAAATGGCCAGATCAAGGAATGGCATGGCTTTATTAGTGCCTGTGCGGCTTCAGTTGTCATATTTTTTGTAAGCCTGTTTGTCTTTCATTTGACGGAAACACGAATTACGGAAAGGGTGTAGGGATGTCTGACGAGATTTTAATTAAAGTGGACCGCGTTTCCAAGAAGTACTGCAAGTCCCTGAAACAGTCGATGGTTTATGGAATGTCAGACATTGCCCGAAATATGGTGGGTATGGGGTCCGCGCCGGAAACATTGCGAAAGAATGAATTTTGGGCCGTCAATGATGTGTCATTTGAGCTGCGCCGTGGCGAAACATTGGGTCTGATTGGCTCCAACGGGTCTGGAAAGACCTCTCTTTTGAAGATGCTTAACGGAATCTTCTGGCCTGATAAAGGGGAAATCAATATCCGCGGACGGGTGGGGGCTTTGATTGCCGTTGGAGCTGGCTTTCATCCCATTTTGACCGGCCGCGAAAATATTTATGTCAACGGGGCCATCTTGGGAATGACCAAAAGCGAATTAGACAAGAAGTTCGATGAGATCGTTGAATTTGCAGATATCGGTGATTTCTTAGATACGCCGGTGAAATATTATTCCAGCGGCATGTTTGTGCGGCTTGGCTTTGCAGTGGCCATTCATTGCAATCCGGATATTTTATTGGTCGATGAAGTCTTGGCGGTTGGTGATATCAACTTTCAGCGCAAATGTCTGGATAAGATTAAAGAACTCAAGGAGGGCGGCACCGCTACCATACTGGTTTCTCATAATTTGTTACAAATCGAAACGAGCTGCAACAGGTCGGTATTTATGGACTATGGTGTGATGCGGGCCTTTGGAGAAACAAAGTCTGTTTTGTCGACCTACGTTGACCATGAGAATAAAAAAGCCCTCACCAATAATAGCGGGCCGGGCTTGTCGTTGGGGACGAACGAAGTTGTTATTAAGAAAACCCTGCTTCTCAACAAAGAAGACCAACCTGCTGATAGTTTTTATCCTTTTGACGACCTTAAGTTTAAAATTGAGTTTTTTGCTAAGAAGAAAATTAAGAAACCAAATTTCATTGTGATTGTCAATTATTTAGGATCTATGCGGGTCTTGGTTTCCAACACAAAAGTCGAAGAAAATTCTCCGGCTTCGATTGATGGTCACGGATATGCTGTTTGTTCAATCAATCGCGTAGCCTTGCTTCCGAATAATTACAGTGTCGATATCTATATAAAAGATGATGAGCATGGCTTGTTTTATGATGTGAAGAAAAACATGGTCAGTTTTACTATTAAAGTTCCACAAGGCAAGGAGATGTCATATCGTGCCAGTGGTGATATGGGCATCGTTCCGGTTAAAGGGGAATGGGTGTATGGTAAATAAGGACGCTCCACATTTGCAGAGTCATATTGTTTCGCAGAAGCTTTTTAATTTATTTGTAAAGTTTAAAGATAAGCCATTTATTTTTGTTGAGCCCGGTGGAAATCATGGAGACACGCTTATTTATGAAGGCG
>JAEUSC010000231.1 GCA_016789035.1 Candidatus Omnitrophota bacterium | reverse complement strand
CAGGAGCAGTTGGCCAGTGCTATTGATCTGATTGTTTATGCAGAATTGTATATGGATGGTGTGCGTCGGATTACTAATATTACAGATCTGGTCTCCGTCAGAGACGGAGATGGAAAAATTGGCCTGGTGGACTTGGTTACTTTTAAACAAACGTCAGTGGATGAGAATGGCAAAGTGCATGGCGATTGGGTGTTTAATAGACGTAAACCGTCGTTTGCAAAGAAATTTACTAAATTTAATATTCCGTTACCTTCAGGAATGTTCGATTAAAGAGGTCTGTTATGTTGTGGTCAAAATATTTTCTTCCTACGCTTAAGGAAATTCCCATCGGAACTGAGGCTGTCAGTCATCAGCTGTCTTTGCGCGCTGGATTAGTTCACATGCTTTCGGCCGGTGTCTATTGTTACTTGCCTTTAGGGCTGCGCGTTTTAAAGCGTGTTGAAAACATTATTCGTGAAGAAATGAACAATGCTGGAGCTCATGAATTGTTCTTAACATGTCTACAGCCTATTGATCTTTGGCAAAGGACAGGTCGGGATAAAACGCTTGCCGAGGTCATGATTCGTTTTAAGGATAATAAGGGAAAGCAGATGTGTCTTGGTCCAACACATGAAGAAGTTATCACTGATTTGGTCCGTACTTATGTTCAATCCTACCGTCAGCTTCCTGTGACGCTCTATCAAATCCAAAGTAAATTCCGAGATGAGCTTCGTACGCGTTTCGGGATTGTTCGGGCCTGCGAGTTTATTATGAAGGATGCTTACAGCTTTGACGTTGATAAAGAAGGATTGAACAAGAATTATCAATTAATGTATCAGGCCTACAAAAATATTTTCAAGCGCTGCGGTTTGAATCCCATTATTGTTGAAGCGGATTCCGGAGCCATGGGCGGCGATCTTTCCCATGAATTTTTAATCACAGCTCCTATTGGCGAAGATCATGTGGTTCAGTGCTCATCATGTCTTGATGCCCAGGGATTAAAAGAAGGGTTTCAGGAAGGATCCAAATGTTCTAAATGTGGCAATGGAACTTTACAAAAGCAAGTGGCCATTGAGTTGGGACATATTTTCCAATTGGGAACGAAGTACAGTGATTCTCTCGAGGCTCTTTACCTGGATGTCGATGGCAAGCGTAAGCCGATCATCATGGGGTGTTATGGAATCGGTGTAAGCCGTATGATTGCCGCCATTATTGAAGCCAGTCATGATCAGGCTGGAATCATCTGGCCATCACAAGTCGCTCCGTTTGATGTGGAAATTTTACCCTTACAGGCTAACGATCCGGAAAGCATGAGTTTAGCTCAGAATTATTATCAGGAGTTTTTAAAGTCAGGCATCGAAGCGCTAATGGATGACCGCGATGAAACGGCTGGACGCAAGTTTAATGATGCGGATTTAATCGGCGTTCCTTGGAAGATCATCATTGGCAAGCGCAAATTAGCGGAAGGATTAGTTGAGCTTAAGAGCCGAAAAACTCAGGAGGTCATTGTTCTTCGCAAAGAGGAGCTTGTTGCCAAGGTTAGGGAGTTGCTGTCAAAAGTATGAGTACACTTGAAGAATTAAAACAAAAACTTGAAGTTTTGGCCTTACCGATCGCTGATGCGGCGAAGCTGGAGTTAGTCGAACTAAATGTCCGGCGCAAAGGTTCGGAATGGATGATTCAGGTTTTGGCAGATACACTGGAGGGTGGAATTTCGTTGGAGGAGTGTTCCGTGCTAAACCGAAAATTGGTCGAGGCTATCGATGCGGGGCAGCTCGTTGTTGATTATTCACTTGAGGTTTCATCTCCGGGGATCGACCGGCCGCTTAAAACGAAAAGAGATTTTCAAAGAGCGTTGCATGAAGACGTACGTTTTCATTTATCCGAACTTGTCGGCGGGAAAAAGGAATATGTCGGAATAGTAACACGGGTCAATGACACTGATGTGGTCATTGAGACCCAAAAGCATGGTGAAATTAAAATACCCATAGGTCATATTGTAAAGGCTGTGCTAGTCTTTGATTGAATTCGGATTTCTCAAGAAAGGGCGATGCCGTCAACACCTTTTTGGACGCATTATCGCTACAGAGGTTATCCGGGTTATAAGCAAGCACAGTCGTCAGAACATGAAGTGAGGAAGGAAGGAACATGGACACAGAATTATTAGCAATCCTTGAACAACTTGAGCGGGACAAGGGGATCGACAAAGAAACGTTAATTGCAGCAGTCGAGGCAGCGGTTGCCTCAGCGGCCAAGAAGGTTTGGACAGTTGGAAAAGAGGAAGATGTTACAGCCAAGTTGGATCGAAAGACGGGAAAGATCCGCGCTTACGCGGGAACTCAAGAGATCCGATCGGATGAATTTGGACGTATTGCCGCACAAACAGCCAAGCAGGTGGTCATTCAAAAAATCCGTGAAGCAGAGAAGGATGTTGTTTATAACGAATATCATGCGCGTATCGGTCAAATCATCAACGGCGGTATCTATCGTTTTGAGCGGGGAAATATCATTGTTGATTTAGGGAAGGCCGAAGGAATTATTCCGAAAAGCGAGCAGTCCGGTAAGGAAGAATTCCGCCAGGGAGATCGTATCCGCGCTTTTGTTCTGGATGTCCGTAAGGAAATGAAAGGTCCCCAAATTGTTCTGTCCCGGGCCCATCCCAATTTTGTCCGCCGTTTATTCGAACTTGAAGTCCCTGAAATATATGAGGGAATTATTGAAATTAAATCCATTGCGCGGGATCCGGGTGAACGTACAAAAATCTCTGTATATTCCAAGGATGATAAAATTGATTCTGTCGGTGCGTGTGTTGGGATGAGAGGTTCGCGCGTCAAGAATATAGTTTCAGAGCTGCATGGAGAGAAGATTGATATCGTCCGCTATTCATCGGACATTAAGGAATATATTCAGGCCGCGTTGTCTCCGGCGGAAATTTCGCAAATGCAGATCATTAGCGATGAACAGAAGGTCAATATCATTGTTGCTGAAGATCAGTTGTCATTGGCGATCGGTCGCTACGGCCAAAATGTAAGATTGGCCAGTAAGCTGGTGGCATGGGAGCTGGACATTTATTCCGCTAAACAGTGGGAAGAAAAACAAAAAGCAGAAGATGCGGAAGACAATGCGGAAAAGTCCGGCGATCAATCCGCTCAGGAAGCCAAAGAGCCGTCGCATGGAGACGATGATTCCACCGATGAGGTTGAAGAAGAAGAGGCATGATCATCTCATAGGATGAAGTGAAAGGACAAGAGGTTGTATGCGAGTTTCAGATCTAGCATTAGAATTAAATATTAGCGAAGAACAAATTCTTTCAAAGCTTAAGACACTCAAGCTTAAGGCCAAGGGAGATGCTCAGGAACTCAATGCGGTTGTAGAGATTGTCTTGAGAGATGAATTTGCCAAGGATGGCATTATTTCTAAGAAAAGCGTTGAGCTGCCTGAGGAAGAAGAAAAGCCGAAGAAGAAAGCAAAATCCGCAAAAACAGCGAAGGTTGTCAAAGCTGATGAGTCCGAGACAAAGCCTAAAAAGTCGGCAAAGACTGTGAAGCCCAAGACGGATGAATCTTCCGCGGCCACGAAATCAAAGGCAAAGACAAAAATAAAAGACAGCAAAGAGCAGGGGCCAGAAGAGGAAACGGTTCCAGAGCCTGTCGTCATCAAAGAACCGGAAAAACCGCAACCCGTTGCCCCGGTTTCCAAAGTTGCAGTGGCCCCCAGTGTTTCAAAAACAGTTGCTGAAATGCCTGCTGTTAAGCCAGCTGCGGTCCCGCAGCCTCCAACTCCGGCTGTCGCCAAGTCGTTGGAAGTTTCCGCACCTTTTGTGGCGGAATCTCTGCAAAATGTTACACCAATAAAGAAGAAAGTCACCAAAAGTCCGGAACCGTTTATTACGGTCAAGCCTCTGGTCAAGAAAAGGCGTCGGCCCATGGGGCCGGAGTCACCCCCCCCAGGTGGAGCCCCTGCCAGGTCGGATTCGAGAATCGAAGCCCCGACGGGCAGTTCCCCTGTTCCTTTTGCGGCTGCCGGAGGACCTTTGGTCGATATTGAAATTAAGGTGCCGATTTCTGTTAAAGATTTGGCTGTCCGCTTAAATCAGAAAACCAATAATATTCTTAAGCAGTTGATGTCCATTGGGGTTTTCGCCAACATTAATCAGAATCTCGGTGAAGATATTGTTCGGAAGCTTTCCCAAGATTTTGGTTTTAATCTTCTTTTGGTAAAGACGCAAGAGGAGCAGCTGGTCTCGGATCACAAAAAGGAAATCGAAAATCCGGGCCTTTTAAAACCCCGTGCACCGGTGGTGACATTCATGGGGCACGTTGACCACGGAAAAACGTCGTTGCTTGACCGCATCCGCAGCTCAAAGGTTGCCGACCGTGAGCATGGAGGCATCACTCAGCACATCGGAGCATATTCAGTGACTCTTCCTAAAGGAACCATCACATTTCTGGATACGCCGGGTCATGAGGCCTTTACATCCATGCGGGCCCGCGGAGCGCATATTACCGACTTAGTCGTCCTTGTCGTTGCAGCAGATGAAGGGATCATGCCGCAAACGGAAGAGGCGATTGACCATGCGCGCGCGGCTAATGTCCCTATCATTGTTGCCTTAAATAAAATTGACCGTAAGAATGCGGATGTCGATCGTGTAAAAAAACAGCTCGCGGATCATGATCTTCTTCCAGAAGATTGGGGCGGCAAGACGATTGTCGTTGGCGTTTCTGCAGTGACGGGGCAAGGAATAGATGATTTCTTAGACATGATATTGCTAGAGGCGGAAATTCTGGAGCTGAAAGCTAACTACGAAAAGAAGGCGAATGGAATTGTTGTGGAATCTCATCTGAGCCGTGGCCGCGGAACGATCGCAACACTGATCGTCCAAGGTGGTGTTTTACGAGAGGGTGATTTTGTTGTGGTCGGTCCTTATTACGGCAAGG
>JAEUSC010000216.1 GCA_016789035.1 Candidatus Omnitrophota bacterium | reverse complement strand
GATAGACTGAATCCCAAGCTCCTCAGCCAAAAGGCGCATGTTCTCTTCCCGTTCGTAGGCCAACGGACGGATGATGCTTAATTTACCGCCGAACATCGACTGATTGGGACGCATGGCCCCTATTTCGGCGCGGTAAAACTGATTAAGCAGAATGGTTTCCACAATATCATCCAGATGATGGCCGAAGGCGATCTTATTAAAACCGTTTTTGTCCGCGAATTCGAAAAGCGCCTTACGCCGATTTTTGGACCACCAATAACATTCAATGTCTTCCCAGCGCTCCCCCTGCATAGTCTGAACTTTTTCGACGTGATAAGGAAATCTGTGCTTCTCAAAATATTCGATCAGCTTGGCCGGATTAAAATCCTCAAACGCAAAGTCGATATGCACCGCCGCAAACTCAAAATCCACCGGGGCCAGTTGCTGACGGTGACGGAGCACATGCAAAAGCGAAATGCTGTCTTTTCCGCCGGAGACTGCAACCGCAATCCTGTCCCCCTCCTCAATCATCTTATAATCGCCGATGGCCTTGCCCGCGCGCTTGGATACATCCAGCAATAACGGCGGCAGGTCTTTGTTCTTAATATTTCTGGCTTCAGTCATAGGAAGAATTACTTATCGATATACGGGGTTCTTAACTCAAACTTCTTCGAGAGGTCTTTGATTTCTTGCAAAAGGACGGTATTGTCTTTGTCGTGTTCCAGTTTGCTGACCAGGTGATACACTTTACGAAACGCCCACTGCACCGCAATATCACGGGTGCCTTTGGGGGCTTGCGAAATGTCGTTGGTAATCAAATACTCTTTGACCTCTCCCTGTGCATCGCCCAAAAGCTTGAGAAAAAATGCTTTTTCATCAGTGTAGCGTCCGTAAAGGACAAACTGCGAACCGCGAAAGAAATCCGGCAAGAGCTTGGGATAAATTTCCTTTTCCGAAAGACCGCTGACGTAATAACGCAGATTGAGCAACACCGGGTCTTTAATGTGGCTGTACATCGTCACCAGCCGCTTGGCCACTTGAAATGACTTTGGACTGAATTCCGCCCATCCGCGGTTGGTGAAGGCCAGAAACTCCAAAAGATATTCATCCACGAAAACCCCGCCGCCAAAGGCAAAAACAGGAATACGCCCTTTGTTGATGGTGGCCATCTGATTGATGATTTGCTGAGGATTAGTGACACCCTCCGTCGCCTGCCCGTCGCTCAACAGCAAAATATACGTCGGTTTCATGGCCTCGGGAATGTCGATACTCTTGAGAACGGCATCATAAACGTCGGTCTTGGAACCCGTCTTAAAATTGGAAAGAAATTCGGCCGCACTGTTTAAAATCGACGGGTCCCGCAAAATGGATTTGGGCATGAATTTCGCCACAGTCTTTTTAAAGACCATGACATTAAACTTGTCGTTCATTCCCAGCTTCGTTAAACATTCCGCGACACCGGCCTTGAATTGATCCAAACGTTCCGCCCCAATACTGTTGGATGCATCAATCAGAAAAATGATTTCCTTAGGAATCGACGGGAGCGTGACAGGCGTTTCCTCCACCCGCACAGACAGCTTGAAATAACGGGCGTGGTCGGTGGGGTCCTCAAACGTTAACAATTCATAACCCAAAAACGATTTGATGTCCTGGGTCTTCACCCGGGTTTCAAACGGGATTTGCATATTTTGTTTAGGAACACCCTGCAAACGGTTGTCCTCACTGGAAATGACGGTGCTCATACTTAGAAGTCCGGTATCTGCATCATCCGCGCCCTGCGCAAAAGATTTTGCCAAGTCCGGGGAGTCCTTTAAGGATTCCGCCGCCGTCGGAACAAATTCTTTCAGAACATTTTCCGAAGCAATGGTACGGCTGACCGGCACGCGTTTGGTGACCGGTTTGGATTTCGTCTCAAGAGGGGCATTTTCCAGGACCACTTCAGCTTTGCTCTTAAGCGACACAATCACCTCTTGGGACTCGCCAGCCATGGCCACCGAGGGATTCTGATCGACCGTATCCGGTCCGGATTCAATCGTCGCAAATTGCGGCGGGCCTAACTCAGGAGTTTCCACGCGCGGCTCATAATTGGTCTTTTCCATGGCATCCCCTTCGGGACGAGAGGCAAGTCTACGGGTATCAATCTTAACGTGCACCATGGTCACGGCCTCTTCCGGCGGCTTACTCAATTGGGCCACCACCACGTTCAGAGCCGCAATCAAGAAGACGGCGTGAAACGCCAGAGAGATGCCGACGGATATAAATATTTTCTTTTTTTTGTTCTCGTTCACTTAGGCTGACCGATTTTTTCCCGAGCGCTTTGCGCTTCCGGACTATTAGGATACACCTGAACGATTTTGTTATAAGCATTCATCGCTTCGGTTTTATTATTCAGTTGCTCTTCTAAAATTACAGCGGCACGCAACAAAGATTTCGGAGCAAATTCAGGATCGTTGTACAATACATCGACCACCAAATACAATTTCACCGCCAGGTCAAAATTCTTCATCAGTTCCGCGTTGCGGGCCAGGGCAAAGCGCGCGCGCATGGCCACAAAAATATCATTCGGACTGTCGACAATCGCCTGTTCCAATTCTTTGGCAGCCCCGGCATAATCTCCCAACCCAGTCGAGCAGATCCCTTTGCCCAAACGCGCCCTGCCCTTATAAATCGAATCCTTGGCGCTTATAACGACATCATAATTTTCGAAGGCGGACTTGCAGTTTTCCTGCATCCGGTAAGCCTGCCCTTTGAAAAAACTGATCTGAAAAGCTTCGGGGTCCTGGGCGTATTTTTTTTCCGCGACAGCCATAACATCAAGCATTTTCTGCGCGTCATTCTTTGTCTGCCAATATTCGGCAAGCCACAAATAAGTCTTTAATGAAAAATCATTGTCATTGGCAAAATCGCTGATGACTTTGTTCATCAGCTCGGCAGCCTTGTCTTCTTCCTTTTTTTGCAGATAAACCATACAACTGTTTTTAAGGGCAAGATATGTCAGGCGATCATTCTTTCCATCGGAAATAAATGTCTGGTAGGAACTCAAGGCCTCATCCATCTTTCCTGACGACTGCAGAATATACGCCATTTGAAAAGAGATGTTGCGTCGTGTCGTCTCATCAGAATCATTGGCAAACGGCTGTAAAACTTCCTGGGCTTTATCAAATTGCTGGCGCTTGATATAAATTCCCGACAAAGAAATGGCCACCTGAGATTTCTGACTGCCGCCCGGAGTGAGCGATAGATACTGCTGTCCGGTCTCTATGATTTTATCGTCGTTGCCGGCCTTCTTATAAGTGGAAAAAGCGTTAAACAGGGCCTCCTGGCGCAAGGCCCCCTCGGTAGATTTATTAAAACAATCCAAAAAAATTCCCGCCGCTTCCTCAAATTTTTCCTGTCCGTAACGGGCATACGCCATCCCGCAGAGCGCCTGCGTGGCAGCTAGTTCCTGGGGAAGCTCCTTGGTGATCGCATCATAAGTGGCCCACGCTTTATCATAATCTTTCAGATTCAAGTAAGCTTTGGCCTTTAAAAGCACCAACGCTGACTTGACCTCCGGGGCCAGGGCAACCTTCTCGTCTACAAACGCAGGTAAGTCCGCAAATTTTCCCGCATCAAAAAGAATACGAGCCTTCTGCAGAATCACATCCGCCTTTTGCTGGGGACTGATCCCATTTAAAGCCGCAATCTGCTCCAGCATGGTCAAAGCCCCATCGACATTTCCTGATCCGGCAAAGGCCTTGGCAGCCAAAAGATAAACATTAAAGTACTCCGACTTATCCACCGCCCCCTTTAACTGTTGATTAAAATTGGTGATCAAAACATCAAAACGCTTTTGTGCCACGAGGACTGTATATAAGTTCGCCATGGCATCTACCATAACCGGTTTTCCCGCGTTTTGATTCATGGTCTGGGTAAAAATCGTGGCCGCCTGATCATACTCCTTCTGCAAATAGTACGCTTCTCCCTGCCGTAATGTGATATCGGCTTTAAGATCGTCGTTATCCGCCTTTTCCCAGGCCTTGGCATACTTCTCCAGGGCACCGGCAGGATCGGCCTCAACAATCAGCGCCCCCCACTTAAGATAGGCCTGGGCCGTGTAAAAGCTGGCATCGACCGCTTCTGCCGCCGATTTCAAGTTGGCGATGGCCTCATCGCGGTTGTTTTGCGTGGCAAAAATTTGTCCCTTAAAAAAATAAAGCGTCTGCTTAAATTGCGGCGACAAACTCTCCGCATTTGTTTCGTTAAATGATTTAAGGGCGGCCTCATAACTACCCTTAATGTACTGAATCTGGCCCAGACGGACTTGAGCGGTCCCCTTGTCTTTCCCCTGAGGAAACTGGGCAATGTATTTCTCAAAGCTCTCGACGGCCTTGTCATACTCTTTCATGAAAAACCGCGCTTCACCCGCCCCCAAGTAGGCATCGGGCACAAATGGACTGGAAGGAAACTGCCCGATGAATTCATCGAACTGTGCCACCGCCAAAGTGTACTGTCCTTGGCTTAAAAGGCCCTGGGCAAAATCAATCTTCTCGCTGTCATTGGTCAAAAGCTGCTGGGCCCAGGAGTCGTTCGAAAAAACAATACCAATCACGATCAATCCACATACGATCACACCCATGATTTTCAATAGGGAACCGCGCATATTATTTTCCCCCGGCCGTCGCAAAAGAGATGTCGTTGATATTGCTGCGGGCGCAAATGTCCAGCGCTTGAATGATAAAGTGATGATATGTTTTTTCATCGGCCCGTATAATGACGGCCTGGTTCGGGGTGAGTAATGTGAGCTTTCTTAGCAAATCTTCAAGGCCTTTGGCGTTATACGTCTGGTTATTGACGATGAACTCCCCGTTTGTGTTCACATTAATAACGACCGCAGTGGGCGAACGCTGGGGGTCCGACGTCTGCGAAGACTTAGGAACATTGATGTCAATCTGAGATTCCGCATGATAGTAGACGCTTAAAATCATAAAAAAAACCAAAGCGAAAAATAAAATGTCAATCAGCGGAATGAGCTGAATGTGGGGGCGGTCATAAACATTAGGAGGATCGAATCGTGACATAGGATTTCCTTTGATTGTTCAATTAATGTTTGGCGCTTTCTTCGATGAGTTTCATCACATCCGTACAGTACATTTCCGTACGGTTGGAGATTTCTTGAACGATCCCCCGGAAATAAGAATAAACGGACAAAACAGGAACCGCGATCACCAGACCGGCCGCCGTAGTCACTAGCGCCTTAGAAATACCGCCAACGAGCATGATGGGTTTAAGACTCGCCCCGGCAAAAGAAATCACATTGAAGGCCTGAATCATCCCTAAAACCGTACCCAACAACCCCATCAATGGAGCAATGGTTGCAATGTCTCCGAGATAGGCGACATTCTGCCACAACTTGCTGACCTCTTTGCGTGCCGTGTTTTCCATCGCTTCACGGACAATGACTCGTCCTTTTGGGATACGTTCCAACCCCGCAATGGCCACGTTCGAAAGAATATTATCCGAACGGCGGCACAACTGCTGAGCCCCTTTGACGTCTCCTGATTCCAGCTTCTCAACTAAATCTTCAAAAAATCTTTGGGGGGTTTTTACATCAGGTTTGAGCGACATGAGGTCATAAACAATAATGGCCAGCGCAACCAAAGAGAGCAAGGCCAAAACCAGCATTGACCAACCGCCGCTTTTTAATAATTGCCAAAGCGTGGTTGTTGGATTTCCCGGTGCCGCTGGAATCACACCCGCCACTGGCGAGGGACTGGCCGGCGCTGCGACCGCCCACGAAGAAAGCACACACACTAACAATCCCCCAAACATCAACATCGTGACGGTTGCCTTAACCTTCATGATCATCTCCTTTAGTTCAGTCATTATCAAACTGGTCAATAAAAAACCCTGCGAAATCTGTTTAGAAGACAGACGTACGCAGGGCTGATAAACCACAAATTGAGTCAACATTATGAAACGAATCGCACAAAATCATATCAATTTTTACGTAATTAAAGGGCAGGACGTGCTGACCAAACAGTTGAATTTAACTTCAGCCTGTACTCATCTCGAATCAGCCATCGAACACCAAATGACTTTGGATATACTAACAATTTGAACGTAGCATGTCCAGAAGTTCATCGGTTGTAATGAAGAATTTTTCCTTAAAGAAGCAAGTCGGCACGAAACACAGGATATATGATTGGAATGCGCTTAAATCAACGTATTGACAACTTTTTCCAGCAGCTTGACCGGCCCTTCCGATTTATCGTAATAATCTACGGCCGAAGGAATAAGTTCGCGCTGCTTTTCAACAGGATAGACACTGCTGACAATAACCTTTTGGGAGGGATTATACTCGCGAATCACATCAAACATCGTGCGACCGTCAACAACAGACATCTTTAGGTCCAATAAAATCAAGTCCATGTCCTCACGGATCATCATGTTCGTGGCCTCTACCGCATTTTTTGCCCGGCGGACAACGATTCCTGCCTGAACAAACAAGCGGCAATAAATATCCCTTATGCGGTCTTCATCATCAATAATTAATATCTTTCTCATAGCCCACCTCCCATAATTTTTTTATAAATGACGGTTATACAGACAACCCTTCCTAAACCGGGCGATCGGCTGACATTTAACTGACTCTGCCATCAACCGTCTTGAGAAATTGCGCGATCAATTCTCTGGCCCGCCGTGTCACGACATCCATTTCCACACCCACCACGCCCGCCACCTCCTGCCATGACTTTTGTGTTAAACGGCCTTTCTGGATATCGATGACTTTTGTGACATTATCTTCGTTGACTCCACCAGGCATACGCTCTGCCATGGCAAAAACCGTAAACATTTCGCCATATTCCACTTCCTGGTCGCGGACAACATCAATAATATGATCATCAATCTTAAAGCTTCCCTTTAAGTGATCGGCAACGAGTTTCATTCCTCCCAGCTTCTTGGATTCACTGTCAACATTTTGAGACATTTCCTCAATGCTCTGAATTTCATCGTCAGTATCCAACGCATAAGTGACAGGATTAAAATTGATCAAAAGAATACCTGCGATTAACAGGGTCCAGGAGATCCGGGCAGATTTCTTAGGAATAGATTTCATAATGGGATTTCGGGGCTGTTGAATATTTTTCAGGAAAGTGGAACCATCAGAATAACTGAGCGCCTGAGCATTTTGTCTTAAGCGGGTGAAAATGTGCGGCGAAAACATCCTCATAAAACCTCCTTAAAAACATCCTTTAATGGGCAAATGGTCAGCGATTCTGTGCAGATAATACTGAAGAACTTTATTTCTTACTGGTGAAAAATACCAAATATCCAATGAACGCAGAATGAATAAACAATTAAAAAATTTTCATTCGGTGAATGGATAGCATTGAAACAGAATTAGATAGGAAGAATGATCTGGAAGGTCGTCCCCTTACGGACTTTGCTGGTCACACGGATGGTGCCGTTGTGGATTTTTACGATGGACTGCACAATAGACAGACCCAACCCGCTGCTGGCGTTGGCATCGGCCTGAGTTCGGTGATCGGCATGATAGAACCGCTCAAAAATCCGGGAAAGATTTTCTTCTGGAATCCCAATCCCTGAATCAGAAACGGTTGCCGTAATATATTTTTCCTGGCAGACAAAACTTAAGGTGATTTGCCCCGGTGCCGGCGTAAATTTTAAGGCGTTGTCGATCAAATTAAAAAACAGTCTCCTCAAATGCAGCTTGTCACCGTTCAAATAAACCTTCTTTTCAGGCATAGACACATTAACATCAATGTTTCGTTTTGCTGCCAAAAGACGCGCCTGTTCGCAAATTTCAAAAAAGAAATCAGTAAAGTCAAAAAACTCAAACCTGAAAATTTCCGGTTGATAATCCAGCTTTGCCAGCAACAACAAATCCTCGACCGTCGTACGCATGCGGTTGGCCTCCTCAAGCGTAATGCCGATGGCCGTCTTATATTCCTCGTTCGTCCTTTCGCGACTTAAAATGACCTCCGATTCACCCTTAATAATGGCCAGGGGTGTTTTCAATTCATGGGCCACATGAGAGGAAAAATCATTGATGTGCCGGAACGATCTTTCCAAACGCGTGATCATGTCATTAAACGAATCCACGAGATACTTCACTTCAGAATCCAGGTGCCTGGACTTAACACGCGATGAAAGATCTTCATGCGTAATCTGGCTGGCCGTTTTAGCAATTTGCTCAATGGGGCTCAAAATACGGTTCACTAAAAAAAGGCCGACAAAGCTTGTCAGCAAAAGGATCAGAGGGACACCAATGGCCATAAAATGCGCAAGCCGATCCAAAAGCACCGTCACATGACGCTGGGACGTCCCAATATGGATCACGTGTCTTTGCCCATCGAACGTCAAATACGTTGCTGAAATGACGCGGATATCATCCC
>JAEUSC010000215.1 GCA_016789035.1 Candidatus Omnitrophota bacterium | reverse complement strand
ATAAGCCCAGCGGAAAGAAAGCTAGGGAGATTGTGGAAAATGTCTTTAAATCTCAGGGACTGCTTTGACCATAAGATATTCCATTGCAAAACTAACGGATTTATGTAGAATAGCGTCCGGTATTACGGATCAACAAGTCTAAGTTTAGGAGTAGATGTGGATCGAAGAGTGACGTGTTTAAATTGCATGGACGGACGAGTTCAATTGCCCGTCTTGACCTGGATTAAGTCTAATTATCCTATCGATTATGTTGATGTCATTACGGAAGCGGGTATGGACGGCGTTCTTGCCAAGCAAGAGGATATCTCCGAAATCCTGCGCAGCATTAAAGTTTCCATTAATCTCAATAAATCCACCAAGATTTTTATTGTCGGCCATCATGATTGTCGCGGAAATCCTGTGGATGTGAAACTCCATAGGGACGAGATCCACCTTGCGGCCGAGCGGCTTAAAAAAGAGTGGCCAAACCATGAAGTTATTGGCCTGTGGGTCAATAACACCTGGAACGTTGAGCGAGTGTCCGTTCAATAATTTTTGTTGTTCCTTCCTATGTCTTCTAAGCCCGATCAACTGTCTAGCCCCGAAAAAATTAAGTATCACGCTGAACTTTTGGGTAATCGCATCAAGAAGCGTTATGCTCATTTGTCCAAAAAATTCCGAAAGCAAGGCATTGAATGTTTCCGGTTATATGATTGGGACATTCCGGAAATTCGCGCGGTGGTGGATTGGTACAAAGAAGAAGCGGTCATTGGAGAATATGTCCGCTGGCAGACGGGAGACGATTGGCTGCCGGCCATGGCCCAGGCGGTTGCCGATGCGCTTAACATTCCGCTGGAGAAAGTTCACCAGCGCCGGCGCCAAACCGGTTCTCAGGGCAAGCCGAGATATTCGAAGATAGCGTCCCATGGAAAGCGGTTTGAGGTTCAGGAGCGCGGTTTAAAATTTTGGGTCAATCTTGATGATTTTTTGGATACTGGCCTGTTTTCAGATCATCGAGACACACGCGTTATTATTCATGAACTGGCGGCAGGAAAGAATTTTTTAAACCTGTTTTCTTATACAGGCGCTTTTAGCTGTGCGGCGGCCTCCGGTGGGGCAAAGACGACAACCAGTGTGGATCGCTCAGAAACTTATTTGAAGTGGGCGAATGATAATCTGGCACTAAATGGGTTTTCAGGCCCGAATCATCGCTTGGAACAATCCGATGTCTTTCGGTTTCTGCAAAGTGCTTATAAAAAGAAGAATCAGTTTGATCTGGCATTTGTGGATCCGCCGTCATTTTTTCAAAATGAAAAGGACGGAACGTCTTTTGACGTTAATGACGATCATGTGATGCTTATACAAGAAGTGTTGAAAGTTATGAAGCCGGGTTCACCGGTCTTTTTTTCCACCAATCATCAGCGCTTCGCACCCAAATTAGAAGACCTGTATGCCCGCGACCTTAAAGAAATCACTCCTAAAACCATCCCGGAAGATTACCGTAATCAGCAGATCCATAGATGCTGGAAAATGATTGCCTTGTAAATTCCTGATTTTTCGGTTCAGCCCGGAATCAGGTGTGTTATATTGAAGCTCACAAAAATAATCAGGCATCATTTGGGATGAAAATCCTCCAATTAAGGAATTATGAAAGAACTTCGAAGGGACTCGGCAGTTGCTCTTTACCCTGTCTTTATTGTTTTATCCATTCTCATTTGGGTTTATCTTTTCCGCTTCTTTTTTGACGCACAGATGTTCCTGCAGGGGGATGCTTTTCCTTACTTGGGCCATGTCCGCTCGTACGTCGATAATATTGTTCGGGGCGTCTATCCTTTATGGACTCCTCTTGGCGAAAACGGAAATGTAAATGAATTCTTTTTGCGCCGGATCGGGGAATTTAACCCGATATTTCTTTTGATTGCCGTATTTAATAAATTGGGTTTTTCATTTGAGGTGGCCCACCGCCTGTTTTTGGGGGCGTATTTTCTTTTGGCCGTGGCAGGGTTTTATCTTTTGGCGTGGCGTTTGTTTATTGATCGTTCGGCGGCATTAACAGCAGCTCTTTTGCTTTTATTTTCATCATGGAGCGGAAAGTTTTGCGAGTCCTACATTCTTTTGGAGCTAACCCCGCTTATTTGGTTTGCATATTTCTTGACTGCTTTCCTCCAGACTCCACAAAGGTTCTTTTTGCTGGGTGCGGTGTTTACATTAATGGTCATAAATATTACGTATATTCCGTTTTATTTTTATACGATTTTATTTCTGTTCTTGATTTGTTTGGGAGGTGTGTACTGGCCGCAAGTTCCTGGCATGATTAAGCCCAGTGTTAAGTTTTTGTGGGCCAATAAGCTCTTTGTCGGTATCTGTAGTGTGTTATTGTGCATGTCCTTAATTCCTGGGAGTCTGTGGCTGGGACAGTCCAGAAACGGTGAGGCGTTTTCTCAGATTCGTCGTCAAGGAGCGGATGGCGATAATACGGCAACGGTGGGTATCAACAAGGTCAATGAGGGGGGTATTCTTCCGTACTCGATCGTTGATAAACAGTTTTTTTATCCTGATTTGTTGAAGTTGGAAGATCCTTATGTTCCCGTCTTTGCCTATCTGATGTTGTTTGTTGGATTATGTTTGAAGATTAACCGTAGATTTTTAGTTATTTTTCTGTTTAGCGGTATCCTATTTGTTATTGGTCTTGTAGATGCTACTCCTGTCCATAATCTGATTTACAATTGGATTCCTTTCTTTAAATATTTTCGCAACCTCGAGTTTTTCTTGTGGTGGGCCATCATCCCGGCATTCATTTTATTTGTGGCCGAGCAGATACGGGTATTTAAACAGGCCCGGTTTGACCGCAGATGGATGACGGGGTGGGTTATCGCGGCACATTTTGGAATGCTTGTGTTCTGTGTATTTCAGGAAACACAAGTCGTTTTAACGTATGTGACGATTGCAGCTAGTTTGAGCTGGATGCTGGTGCTTATTTGGAAAAAAGAAAATGAGCGTCTGGCGCTCCTATTTTTATGGGTTGCCATTATTGCGCAGCCCACACAGGTTCTTGGTCAATGGGCTTCACGCTATCCTCCATTCGTGGGAGAAAGTGGGCGGCCTACATTTGAACAATCCTATGTCCTTCCTTTGCCATCGCCAGAGGAGGCCCAAAGGATATTGAATTTCGGTCCCAGTCTCGAGGAGAACCAATCGAGTCCGTTTCCCTATTTTGGCGTTCGTTGGTATTACGAAGCGATTGAAAATATTCCCCAGCCTGTCATATTAAGTTTCATTAAGGCGCCGTTTCTCGTTTACAATTCCGTCCAGTTTATGGATGAGTCGCACATGAATTATTTGCGAGTAGCTCAAGCGATGGCGGGATTTGAAGATCTAGCGTTTATTCATTCCGACAGGGCGGGTGAGAAAACTTCAGGAAAAAATTCTCAGGTCCGTATCATTACCAAGGAGGATACGGATTTCAAGGTCTTGAAGTATGACGCCAATCATTTGCGGTTGCAGACGACATTTACAGAGGAAAGAT
>JAEUSC010000120.1 GCA_016789035.1 Candidatus Omnitrophota bacterium | reverse complement strand
ATTGTATGGTTTCGGCGGGACGCGGACCTTCGCTGCGACGAACGGAAAAGCTTGCGGAATTAATCCGCAAAATCAAGGCTCTGAATCCCAAAGGCGAAGTTTGCGTGTCGGCCGGTTTGCTAAACGATGCCTCGGCGCAGGCTTTAAAGGATGCGGGTTTGGACCGTTTGAATCATAACCTCAACACATCCGAGAGCCATTATCCTAATATTTGCACAACTCATACCTACTTAGACCGGTTAAATACATTAACGGCGGCCCGCAAGGCAGGTATTCAATTATGTACTGGCTTAATTGCAGGATTGGGCGAGGAGCCTAAAGATCTTATTGATGTAGCCATTCAGTTGCGGGAGTTAAAGGCTGAATCCATTCCGGTAAATTTTTTAATGGCCATTGAAGGTAATAAATTATTTCAAGCTGAGGATTTAACCCCCGAGTATTGTCTGCGCATTCTATGTTTATATCGGTTCCTGAATCCATCGGCGGAATTGCGCGCGGCGGCCGGGCGCGAAGGCCATCTGCGCAGTATGGAGGTCATGGCGCTTTATCCGGCGAATTCATTATTTCTTCAGGGCTATTTAAATACAAAAGGGTCATCGAACCTTAAAACACTTCGCATGATCAAAGATGCCGGTTTTCAAATCAAATCAGATGTCAATATTGATGAGTTGATTGCCAAAGAAGAAGCCGGTGAAGAATCTGAGCTGGCTGCGAATGCTCACGTGGTTCTGAAAGATATAAAAGAGTTGCGGCCGCATTTTAAAAGCTGTAGCTAAATGTTTTGCGCGTTGTACACTCTCCCACTTCAGGGTATTGGCCCTTAAATCTCCAAAGTTTTTATTGCGAAACCTTCCAGCGGTGTTATATTGAAAAAGATTTCTTCACAAAGTATTTTTTTTACCTAACAAGTCTATTTAAGCAAAGAGGTTAACATGTCAGTTGAAAATAAATCCGTACATCGTTTTGAACTGCTGATGGACGCAGGGTTTGGTGCCCAAAAAGCAGGGGACGTCCTGGTTCAGGCCTTTGTGGCTGCCGGGAAATACGTTTATATTGAGCCCATGATTCCCGCCGAGATTTCGCCGCCTGCCCGTACGAGGCCCGCGCTTTCCGGTGTCATTATTCGTGTGGCCGATTTTGATGTTACCAATATCGGAAATAATACCGATTTTATTATCGCTTCGCATGAAATCGTTCTTGATCGCCGGTTGAGCGATGGCGAACAGCATCCCAATTGCCGTATTCTCTTGGATATGGGCGATAAAACATCCAACGAAGAATCATATGAGGCTGTCTTAAAGCGCTGCACCAAAGAAGGTCTTTCGGTCATTCCGTTTGAACTGGATGAGGCCTCGCAAAACATTCTCAAAGAGCTCGGCGGTAAGGGAAAGAATTTGTATTATTTGGGAATGCTGGCCTACATTTACAACCTCGATGAGGAGTTTGTTCTTCCGGAAGTCCGCAAGGCATTCAAGAAGCTTAAAGAAGAGGTCTTAAATAAGAACATTCAACTTTTTCACAACGGTTACGAGCTGGCCAAATCAAAAGTCTTTTTTAGATTTCATATTGAAAGCAAGCCGCGTGTGGGAGAGAAAATTTTGATCGACGGCAACACGGCGCTTTCGATGGGCATCATTGATGCTGGGATCAAATTGTTTTCTGGATATCCCATCACACCGGCATCTTCCATCATGCACACGCTTGCGAAAGAATTTCCTTCGTACGGAGGTCTCGTCCACCAAGCCGAAGATGAGATTGCGGCGATCGGAACGGCTGTCGGGTCTTATTATGCAGGCGTTCCTTCGGTGACCGCTACGTCCGGGCCCGGGTTATCCTTGAAACAGGAATTCATTGGATATGCTTCCGTCGCGGAAGTTCCGATTATTATTATTGATGTTCAGCGTTCCGGGCCATCCACCGGGATGCCGACCAAGACGGAACAATCGGATCTGACGTCCGTGATTTTTGGAAGCCACGGGGATTATACGAAGGTTGTGATCAGTGTGTCGAATGTCATTGATTGTTTTTATGCCCCGCACATGGCCCGTTATATTACTGAAAAATTGCATGTTCCCGTCTTTATTCTCAGCGACTTTCAGACGGCCAACAGCTATAAAGTTATTACCAAGCCGAAGGTTGTCCAATTGAAAAATATTGATGATCTTCCGGACTTTGTCTTCGAACGTTTTCATATGAAACGTTTACCCAATGATATTGAAATGGTCCGCAGTAATCAGGCGGTTCCCGGCACGGTCGGCGGAATGCGCCGCATTACCGGATTAAATACGGATAAAGAGGGTAAGGTTAATTACTTCTCAGGGACAAATCAGGCGTCCCACCGCATCCGCAATGAAAAAGTCCATCATGTCCGACGGGCGTTAACCGCACCCGAGATGTTCGGACCGGAAAAGAATGAGGTTTTAGTTGTGGGATGGGGGTCAACCCGCGGGGCAATTGAAGAAGCAATGTATGTCTGTCAAAAAGAAGGTGTTCCAGCGTCCGGAATGCATTTGCGTATGGTTTATCCGTTGCCGCTTAT
>JAEUSC010000117.1 GCA_016789035.1 Candidatus Omnitrophota bacterium | reverse complement strand
CCATCCGGCGACCAAACCGCATGATAATCACTTGTCGATGCAACACTCACCTGATTCAGCCCGTTCGTATCAATGATGTGCGTTCCGGTGTTGGAGACAAAGGAGATCCGGTCTCCCGAGGCCGACCACTGCGGCATCAGGTGCTGACCGCCGTCAAAGGTGATCTGTGTTTCGTTGCTGCCGTCACTATTGACGGTATACAAATTTGTCTGGCCCGGAATCGCGGCTGGTTTGCTAAAGACCAGCTGTGAACCATCCGGAGACCAGTTTTGTTCAGATCCGCCGCCGGCGCCGGATAATTCTTCAACACCGGTGCCGTCAAAATTCATCCGGTAAATCCCCCCTCCGAGAGTGCCGGAGGGATTGGCATAAAATGAAAACAGATCATCCGTAGGAGAAAACCGCGGATCCAACTCAGCATAATCATTGTTGGTCAGCCGGGTCAGGTTATCACCGTTGATGTCCATTGTATAAATATCAAAATTGGAATCAAAACCCGGCGGGGAATCCAAAGATTTACGGACAAACGCAATGTCCGGAATATTCATCGCAAGGGCGGACGTCCAAGGCAAAACCATCAGCAGTACAAAACCGATCCCGATTCGTTTCATCTTTATCTCCTCATTCATTTTCACTGTATTTAATTAGTCAATTCTGCTGCCAAATATCCTACGGTCTCAGCGGCATGAACGCCGTTGCCTGCCTTTTCTTCCTGCAGTTTGATTTCCAAACCGCCGGCTGTGATATTTCTCTCACGGGTTATGACCGCCGGGGATTCGTTAACCGTCTGACACTGGCTTATCACAATAGGCGCCGCGGCCAGGCCGCTCGTCAAATTGACCGTGGACCAATGGCTTGAGACCGACGCCTTACCTACCTCTACGCGGCGGCCATCGGTCAGCTGATGTTTCCCCTTTTCCAAGACCATATAACTGACATCTTCCAAAAGATGTTTCTGATCCAGATAATCCCACTCTTCAATCTGAAACTGGAAGGAACCGGAACCTACGCTTCTCAAACGAATATGCGCAGGCTGCCGGCCGTGAAATGTATTGATCTGCATAAAGACGACCGGCTCCGTATAAGTCTTCGACAACTTAACGGTATGCCACTGGCTGCCGTCTTTCTGATAAGCGGTCACGCGTCCGGCTTCACCGATGGAGGCACCAGTCTTATTTTGAATTAAGCCCGACGGCAAGGCAAAATAACTGATGACTTCCGCAGGATTGAGTGTCAACGGATTGTCATCCTGGGTGCGCACTTCAAACCGGTTGCGGCAAAGCTGTTTCATCCGCACGCCGGAAGTTTCGGCACTGTTGAATGTTTCAATGCCCAGAATCACCACAGGCAGTTTCTGAAACGTCTTCGGTAATGATACCGGATACCATTTTTCTGTCACCGCATTAGGTGTTCGGCCGGCCAGCGACGACTGAAGCACAAACAGCCCTCGGGACAAATATTCCCGCAAGACCTTAAACAGCGTTATGTTCGGCTCATGATGGATGAGCGTATCGTACTTGGCGAACTTCTGTTCGATAACCGGCGCGCTGTCGACACTCAGGTTGGGCGCGACATCGTTGTAGTTCAAATGCGTGTACAATCCCCAAAGTTCGCGCGGCGGATGATGCTTATACGACCACATCGTCCAGCTCCAATTTTGTTCATAAAACGTCTGCAAATACAAGTCCCACATGGAACGCTGGTCAAACGCGTTGAACTCTCCAATCAAGACCGGAACATTGTATTGATTCTGTTTGGAGAAATTCAACTTGCCGCAGAATTTATTATCGTGGGGATATTGGGCGCAGTCGGCGGCCGCCCCGGAAATCAAATACTGCTTTTGTTCATCCGGTGTCAGAACACCCACAATCTTTCCCGCCGCATTCAACCGGAACCCATAGTAGTGAAACTGATACATCACGTTCGTCCAACTGAACTGCGACGGCGGCGGAAGCGTATCCCAATCCTTGTCGCTGGGAATCGATTCCATAACAATGATATGTTTGGTGTCGTTGACGCGGATAGCTTTATACAGCTGATCATATAACGCCCATAAAGCCGCAATCCCATTGGCGCGATTGGGATAATAAACCGGATCAATCGCCCCGAACGGTTCGTTGAGAAGATCATACCCCATGACCGTTGGATTAAATTTGTAACGATTAGATATCGCCTGCCATAGTTCAACCGTCCGCTGGCGATAGGTTGTATCCGTCGGATGAAACAGCTTATGATAAAACCCTGCCGATGGCGTGTCCGCCGATGTGCGGCCGGAATGCATTTCCTTGCTTTGCGCCCCTGGGGCTCCATGCAAATCCAACAGGACGTAAAGCCCGCGGTCTTCGCACCATTGCACGATGCGGTCAATAGCCGTGAAATTAAATGCGCTTCCCGCTTTCCACTGCCCTGTCGTTTCATCGATGTCCCGGATCGCCCGGTAATAAATCGGCAGACGGACAAGATTGGAACCGGTGCGAAGGATTTCGTCCATGTCATATTCATTCAGATAGCTGTTTTGAAAAATCTCAAATAAGCGATTAGCTTCTGCCAGCCCGAAACGGGCAATGAGTTTCTCACGGATGTTGTAGTCGTCATCGGCTTTGACAGGATCACCCACCGTGATTCCCGTCATCCACGGTTCAATCAAAAGGACATTGCCCAAATTGATACCCTTAAGTGTGA
>JAEUSC010000115.1 GCA_016789035.1 Candidatus Omnitrophota bacterium | reverse complement strand
TGATTATTTTTTTTCTATAATCCTAAATCTCTTTAAAGAGATTTAGGATTTCAAAATCATTCGGACCATGATCAATGATGATGTCCGCCTTCGCCATGCACGTGGCCATGGGCGATTTCTTCCGGTGTGGCCGGGCGAAAGGTTGTAATCTCCACATCAAATGTTAAATCTTTTCCCGCCAACGGATGGTTACCGTCCAGGATCGCAAATTCGTCTGTAAGTTCAACAACCATCACTTCCTGGTAAGTCTCTCCTTCACCCGTTGCAAAAACGTCCCCGATTTTGATTTCCTGGGCCGGAAGCTGGCTGCGGGTGACCTTATAAACTAAACTTTGGTTAAAAATACCATATGCCTCGGGATGCAAAACCGTGACAACCTTTTTATCACCGGCCTTCATATCCAGTAAAACCTTCTCTAAACCGGGGATAATCTGTCCGGCCCCTGAAAGAAAGGTCAACGGATGATTCCCCCGCGAACTGTCGAGTTGTTTGCCGTTCTGATCTGTTAATGTGTAATGAAATGAAATCACCTGATGCGACATGTTACCCCAACCTTTCTTGACCTTTTACAATTGATAAATGTGACTCCGTCGCCTGCTTTAAGCGGCCATACTATAACATTGAACTATCGGATGTTCAATTCGATAAAAATGCCAGCCGGCGGTCCCTATTACTGAGGAATGCTCATCATAAATTCCTGTTTGCGCACCATATAATCTTCTCGATCGGGAGGAAATGCGTTGGGATCTTGACGATATTTTTTGAGAAATTCGACCCACTCTTCGGAGGTAGGGGTAAAAAGAATATCGGTGTTTTCACTCATTCGGGTAAAACGCAGATTGATTCTTTTGGACTCCACTTCCTTGGAGAGCCAGTCATAATTCAATTCATTGAATCGAATTTTATCCTGCTCCAGCCGGATTAACGCCACCAAATGCACCGGCGGCGGCTGGTCTCCTACCAATTTGACCTTGAGCTCTCCCTGGTCGGGATAAATGTCCACAAACAAACTGTCTTCGATTTGGAAAAAAGTGATCTTGGCATCCAGCGGCTTTCCCTTGTCATCAAAAATCGTGACTTTCCCGTCGGAGATGATCGTCTGCGAATTCGCCTGAGGTTTTCGACTTTCGTCAAAATCCCACCGACCATAGAGATCAGGTCTTTGGACAACCCGGTCAGGCGTATAAAAAGGATGGATCGAACCGACCACGCAGCCGGTCAACAAAAAACAGCACACAAGGATGCTTAAATAGAATTTGCGCATACAGTGTGAAATATTGCGGTTATTTGGTTTTTATTTTCAAAGCCTGAAGGATTTTTTTGGGATTTTCCTCCGAAACAAAAACGATCCGGCTGGTATTTCCCATCTTGTCAACACTGCCATAAATCAATTTCAAACCAACGCCCGCTGCGGAAATCTTGTCTGTAATGGAATGCAGGGCGCCGGGAGCATTATCAACGGACACCAAAACAATGTCCTCTTCTGTCACATCATACCCTTTTTCCTTGAGCAAACGCTTGGCATGCAAATTGTTTTCGGTCACCATGGTGACAACACAGCGGCCGTCGACAGCATACGCGCATATGGCCACCATGTTGATTTTATAGGAAGAAATCAGGCTCGTAATTTGGGCCAGAGTCCCGACTTCGTTTCCAACTTGGACGATGAGCTGTTTATTCATTGCACCTTTAATCATGATACTCTCCTTCTTAACCGTAGCAGACGAAAAATGTATAGACCTCACACTCAAGACCAAAAACCCGGATTTGATGCGGATGACGACTGTAGACGCAGCGGTAATTTCGCCCGCCGACT
>JAEUSC010000108.1 GCA_016789035.1 Candidatus Omnitrophota bacterium | reverse complement strand
AAAGAAGCCATTTATAACATGGCCCTTAATTATCAGAGGCATACTCGTGTTGAACAAATCAGTGACACCAATATCCTGACGATCTATACACAATCCGATGAACCACAAAAAGCGGCACTTATGGCCACCGCCATCGCGGATGTTTATATCGTTGAAAATGTTGAGAGTCGAAAGAAAGAATCCAAGGCTCTGATTGAATACATAGATAAGCAGCTGGAATTATACAAGGATCAACTCAGCGAGAATGAACAGAAGCTTCAGAAGTTCAAACAAAATGAAAAAGTTTTTGAAGTTACCAAGGCTGTCAAAGAGGCCCTAGACCGTTTAACAATCGAAGGTTCTTTTGAGTTTGAGAATCAAATGTTGAAGATCGAAGAAGATCTGAAAAATCTTGATGAGATTCTCAATAGCAAAGACGGCGGTAAAGGTTCTGCCCGCTGGATTGAACAGTCGCTCTCTGACAATTTTATTTTCATTGGATTAAAGCGCAGATTGCTGGAACTGGAATTTGAGCGCTTGCTCTTGTTGATTGATTATACGGAACAGCATCCTTCAGTTTTGGCAAAAGACCGCGTCATGGACGAGGTAAAAAACAAAATTGTTGATATGTTAAAGCGGTATTCAGGCAAGCAGATCACGCCGGAGATGGAAGTAGATCTGGCTCTTGTGATCAAAAAAATGTTTCTGGAGACCCGCAAAGAGGTTTTATACAGAATCATTAACAAATTCTACGAAGAAAGCGGATCCTTGTCATCCAATCAGCTGGAGTATGTCAGCCTCAAGCGAAATATTGATCGGCTGATCGGTTCTTTTGATGAGCTGATTAAGAAAAGGGACGAAGCCAAATTAAGCCTCGCAAAAGTCATCGACGATGTCGTGACAGTGGTGTCCCCGGCGAATGCCCCGAGTAAACCCATTAAACCCGATTTCGGGATGAATCTCATAATCAGTATTGCAGTCGGGCTGCTGTTAGGAATCGTGGTCGGATTTATCCGTGAAAGCGTGGACTCTTCGGTGGGGACAATCAGCGACGTCGAACAGGACTTGAAATTGGCTATTCTTGGAATCATTCCACATATGACTAAAGAAGAAACGATTATCAATGAAGAAGAACTGGCCAATCATAGAGATAAGAAGGTGATTTATCATCGGGCCCGTCTGGTCACTTTAACCAATCCAAAATCCTGGACGGCCGAAAGCTACAAAATGCTGCGTTCTAATATTGTTCAGATTATGAAGACAAAGAACGTGAAGGCGATTCTTTTTACGAGTTCTGACATGCAGGAAGGAAAATCAACGACCATTGCCAATATTGCGCTTTCCATGGCACAACTCGGCAAGAAAACAATTATCGTTGGCGCCAATATGCGGCGTCCGTCCATTTATGTGACGTTGGGTCTCAATCGGGAGCCGGGCCTTTCCGATATTCTCATGGGGAATGCGGCCTGGAGAGATGTGGTCAAAACATCTCTGGATGTTTTAATTGGCGGGTTTGATGTGGATAGTCTCTTGCAGATGCCGGGTATAGACAATTTTCATATGATTACCGCGGGACGTCCGGTTGATAACGTTTCAGAGCTTTTGAATTCAAAAGCATTTGACCAGTTGATTGCTGAATTAAAGGCCGCGTTTGATTGTGTTTTGATCGATTGTTCGCCGATCATGGCTGTTCCGGATGCCGTAACGATGTCTGACCGCGTGGATGGAGTGATTATGATTTACATGGTGGGAAAGACAGCCAAAGACGTTTTACGACGGGCCAAGAGCCATCTGATCAATGCCAAAGCCAATATCTTGGGAATTGTCTTGAATAACATTCGTACGGAGGAACAGGTCGGTTATACCGGTTTTACCTATCGCTACTACGGTGAGAAGCAATCCAAGAAAGAGACGCTTCTGGATAAATGGCAAAAGCAATTCAAGAGAGAGACTAAAGAAAAGCAAGAAAATAATCAGGCGATCAAAGATGTCCTTTAGTAACAACCATCAACATAACATTGTCCTGGCCACGTTCCTGTCTCTTCTTCTTATCCTTGGCTGTGTCATCATAGGTAAAAGCATTACAACGGTTCCGCTTGTTCCTTTATTGGCCATTCTCGCTCTGTTCATGTTTTTTACGGCATTTACGACCAGCAATTTGGCGATGTCGATTATTATTGTTTCCATGCTTCTTTCGCCGGAGCTTGCCATAGGAGCGGTCTCTAAGCAGAGAAATGTCGTTGTGCGGATTGATGACTTGTTTATTTTGACCTTTAGCATGGCGTGGTTAGCTCGCGCCACGATCAATAAAGACCTTCGTATTATCACAAAAACCCCGCTTAATTTTGCTATTGGCCTTTACATGCTTTCCTATGTTATTCCGACGGCACAAGGCATGCTGACGGCTGGTGTTAACCCTATTAAGGGTATTTTTTACATCCTGAAATACAATGAGTATTTCGCTATTTATTTTCTGGCCGCTGCAATTCTGAAAGACAAAGAGCAGATCAAGGGATTTTTGAAGGTGTTCTTAGTCACGTATGCGATTGTTAATATTTATGCCTTTACGCAAATAGGATCCGATCGTGTCTCGGCTCCGTTTGAGGGCCAACCTGGTGAACCGAATACTCTGGGTGGATATCAAGTTTTGATGCTGGGCATGATTATTGGAGTCCTCACGCATGCCCGGTCCTTGAAGTGGAGGGGGCCGCTGATCTTTCTGGCCGCCTTCAGTTTGGTTCCGTTTACTTTTACGCTGTCCCGTGCATCCTACATGGCCATTATACCGATGTATTTGACACTCATTGTTTTCTCAAGAGGAAGAATGAAGAATGTATTGATCGCACTTATGATTGTGGCCGGAATCGCATCCATTTTTACATTTCCCAGTAATGTGAAGGAAAGAATTGCCTATACCTTCACCGCGCAAGACAATGATCAAACCGTTGTTCCGGTTAAAATCGGAAGGATTACTTTGGATCCTTCAGCATCCGCGCGTATCAATGACTGGGCTCGGTTGATAGACAATTGGAAGCACAAACCATTCTTAGGTTACGGTTTGACCGGGGCGGGATTCGTCGACAGTCAATTTATTGGCGCATTGGTTGAAACCGGAATTTTTGGTTTCTTTGCGTTTATCTTTTTATTATGGAAATTATTTTATCAGACGTTACGCATTTATAGAAACACGAAAGATGATTTTCTGGGTGGATTGGCGGTAGGTTTTCTCGCCGGACAGGTGGGAATGCTTTTTCATGCATTTACAGCCAATACATTTACCATCATCAGAATTATGGAGCCGTATTGGTTTCTGGCAGCGATCATTATGATGATCCCTAAGTTGGAAGCTCAGGCTGCTGTCAAATCGGCAGAAGAGATGCCACTTGACCTGAAACCTAATCCATACACCACCAATACGTCCTTTTTACTTAAGAGTGCCAAATACAGAATGTCTTAAGAGTGCTTATGAAGAAAGAAATATACGAGTCCCATAAGTTTTTAAAGCTGGGGGTTAAGATCTGGCCGTCCATGTTCTCGGAATTAGGAGCGTGCAGAGACTTGATATGGAGACTGTTTGTCCGTGATGTAACCGCAAAATATAAACAGTCCTTTTTGGGGATTTTTTGGGCGATTATCACACCGCTTTTTGCCATCGCAACCTTTTCTTTTCTTAATCGTAGCGGAATTCTAAATATCGGCCACGTGGATGTTCCCTACATTTTATACGCCTTGATTGGGCTTTCCATCTTTCAGATATTTTCGACGGGGATTGTGGCAGGGTGTGGCAGTCTTGTCTCTGCAGCTGATATGATTACGAAGATCAATTTTCCCCGGGAATCTTTGGTGATTGCATCCATGGCCCAAGCGCTGACCGAATTTATCATTAAATTTTTTATGATACTCATTTTGTTTGTAATCTATAAGTTTGTTCCCAAGTGGGAAATCATTTTCTTACCCATCGTGCTTGTGCCTATGGTCTTTTTGACTTTGGGGCTTTCTTTTGTTTTGTCTTTGATCAATGGAATATTCCGTGACACTGCGCAGCTGGTTACCATTCTGTCCTCTTTTTTGCTGTTTCTGACGCCTGTTTTATATCCGATTCCTTCAGATCATGTTTTTCTTTTTAAAGTTAACCCATTAGTCGCCCTTGTTAACGCCCCGCGTGATCTGATGATTTACGGCTTGATTCGCGAGCCGTTAGATTATGCTGTGGCATCGGGAGTTTCCGTCTTGTTTTTCCTGATAAGCTGGCGTCTTTTTCATCTGATTGAAACAAAAATTCCTGAGCGAGTTTAAATGTCTGATTGTATGATCCAATTCGAATCCGTCGGCAAGAAATTTTCGAAAAGCTTGCAGCGCTCCATGTTTTATGGGGCTCTGGATGTTTTTCAGACGGCCCTTGGCCGCATGCCCGATTCAACATGTCTGCGGCCGGATGAATTTTGGGCAATCGACGGAGTTTCTTTCGAACTAAAAAAGGGAGAGACCTTGGGGATTATTGGCTCCAACGGTTCGGGAAAGACGACATTGTTAAGAATGTTAAATGGGATCTTTATGCCCGATAAAGGTCGGATCACCATTCAAGGTAAGGTGGGCGCTCTTATTCAGGTGGGCGCGGGGTTTCACCCCCTGCTTTCGGGGCGGGACAATATTTATATTAACGGCGCGATTTTGGGAATGACTAAAAAGGAGATTGATCAGAAGTTTGATTCGATTGTAGATTTTGCGGATATCGGCGATTTTCTAGATGCGCCTGTTAAACATTATTCCAGCGGGATGTTTGTTCGTCTGGGATTTGCGATCGCTATTCATTGCGAGCCGGATATTTTGCTTATCGATGAGATCCTTTCAGTCGGGGACTTAAAATTTCAGCTCAAGTGCAACAAATTTATAACGGAAAATCTTCTAAAGCGTGGCTGCACAATTGTTTTTGTCTCGCACAACCGCTATGCAATTCAGGATATCTGCCAAAAGGTATTGTATCTCAGTCACGGGCGAATGATTCAACTGGGTGAAACGACCGAGGTCATGAATCGCTATTTAAACGACATCCAGGAAAAGAAGGTGGAGCAGAGTTCCTCTTTGCAAACGGAAGATTCTTTGAGAATTGAATTTCTGGATGGGCAAGGACAGGCAAAGTCTTCCTTTAAGTCGGGTGAGAAGGTGCGGATCCGTTTTCATTATAAGTTTGATGATTCCATAGTACGTCCCAGCGTCGGAATAACGTTTGTCCATGCGGATACGCGGTTTAACGTGGTTTCCAATACGGATTATCTTTTTAATGTGCATTCCGGTTATGACGGTCTGAATGTCCCAAGGTTAGGGGGCAAAGGTTATTTTGAAGTCGAGTTTGACCATTGGTATTTACCGGTGGGGATTTATCGGTATTTGACGTATATTTTTTCCGAAAACAATACAAATCTCTTTTATAAAAATGAAGATGCCGGTGAGGTAGAAATTGTATGGAGTGAGAACAGCTCCATGCGATCACTGATGGATCTTCCTCATCGCTGGTCGGTCCAGCCCAACACGTGATGATAAGGTTTATTCCTCTCTCTAAAGAATATAAGGATGTTTGGAATCAGGTGGCGCTTGATTCTGATGATGCCTGTTTTTTTCATTCTTATGAGTGGCTTTCTGTCACTGAGAAATCGTGGGATTTAGAATCGAAAAGTTTCTTACTGGAGTATGAAGGCAGGATGATCGGCGTTTTTCCGCTGCAATTAAACCACAAGAGCAAAAGTTTAACGTCAACCTATATGGGATTGGGTGGGGCCGTTTTACTCAATGGCTTGCAGGAGGGTGTTCGAAAGAAAGCCTTGAAAGAAATGTATGCCCATGCCAGAGACATCGCTCAGCATAACCAATCACCCTTTCTGGAAATCCGGCTGAGCCCTTTAAGCATTTCGTCTTTAAAGAATCAATGGCAGGTTAATCCGCTCATTCATTATTCCTTTGATGATATCTCAACACATACGTGGATGTTAAGTCTGTCTGCATCTCAAGAGGAGATTTTTGCCAACTACAGCGACGATGCCAGGCGGAGTATCAAAAAAGCAATCGATCATGGACACACCATCAGCAAAGTTGAAGCCGTAGAGCAGATGGATACTTTTTATGAAATTCACTGTGAAAACCGGAAACGGACAGGGGCACTGACCCATCCCAAAGAATTTTTTTACGACATTTTTAATTCTTTTGTTCGGCAAGGATCTGTTGTCATTTGGCAGGCCAAGGATGCCCAGGGAAATTCTGTGGCCTTTGAAGTTGTCTCTATGTTTAAGAACAATGCGTTGTATTGGATGGGGTGCTGCAAAGCCAGCGCTCTGGGGTCCGGCGTTAATTACTTGCTGCAGCATCATTCCATTATGGAAGCAAAAAATCAGGGGGCCAATTGGTTTGAGAATGGTGAGGCTTTTCCAAATGTGGAAGAAGGTAAGTTGCGCGGGTTAACCGTTTTTAAGGGAAAATTTGGCGGTCATCTGCAAAGATTTTTTAAGGGCCAAATTAAATTTTATGACCCGGCCGGTGAAACAAACATTTTTAAAGACTGGGTTCGAGCCACGATCCAGCTTCTTAAGCCCGTGATCGGTCAAAAGGGCATTGGCCGTCTCGAACAAAATTTGTCCCGATTTTCTAAGTCATTGGTGAGAGTCAAAAAGAGAATTGTTCGCATAGATTTTATTCAACCGTTTTGGGGGCTTTCCGAATTCTGGTCGGCAATGACCTATCGTGATAGCGATAATGCTGGTTCTATCGCGAAGCTGATTTCTCAGCTGAAAAATCATTTTTCACTTCAGGGAGGCGCCTTTCCAACCAGCAGCGGCAGGACGGCGTTAGAGCTAGCTCTGAATGTGATCCGTAAAAACAATCCAGAAAAAAATGAAGTCATTGTGACGACTTACGGCTGTCGGGGTGTCTTTGATCCGATTGTGCGGTCCGGAATGATTCCGGTTTTTGCAGACATTGGTGCGGATTTAAATTTGTCTTTCCCGTTTGTAGAAAAGTTATTGCAGCAGCATGAGACGGTCGCTGCCATTATTATTCCTCATTTGTGCGGTTCTGTCGCGGATATCGATGCCTTTGTTTCTTTGGCCAAATCCAAAGGCGTTGTGGTGATTGAAGACGTTTGCCAATCAGCAGGTGCTTTACACAATGGCCATTTTGTAGGAACTCAACAGGCGATGTCGATCTTTTCATTTGGCATCGGAAAAAATCTCAGCGCCACCTCCGGAGGACTTCTGATTTCCCAAATATTCGTTGATGAGTTAACGTCTGAATATCAAAACATGAAATCGGAGGCCACCGCGGTTGTCCGAAGGCGATTTTGGAAGATGATCTTAAAGTACTTTTTGAAATGCCCCGTTGATCTCCATGAGGAGATATTAAGCGGATACAATTATTTTAGAATGCATCCTTTGGATGCTCGAATCCTGATTCATCAACTAACGAAATTGAACCGCGTTATAGAAGCACAACGGAAGAATGCGCTTCGTTTGATCGGGGCTTTGAAAAAAACAGGCCTTCGGTTTCATTTGCAGGACAAGAAAGATCATATTTATAGCAAGTTATCGCTGATTTTTGAGGATGAAAAGGACTTCCGACGATTGGAGAAAAGTCTCCATGAAAAAGGTGTTGAGACGGAGGAAATGTATACACCTCTTCATTTGCGAGATTTCTCAAAAGGTTTTGAGGGCGGGTACATATTGAAGAACGCCGAGCAGACATATAAAAATGTTTTTAACATCCCTGTAAGACCAAATTTGACGTCATCTCAAATCAGCAGAATTCAAAGGGCTATTGAAAGTGTTTACTCCAAGTGAAATTGAGTTGTTTAATCAAAAAAAGTATGAGAATGAGTATTCTTTGGAGCAGCTTTCAATCAACCCAAATTTAGATAGGAACAATTATTTTCATAAATTGGTTCAAATTAAGCTCGGGCTGATTCAAAAGTATGGTTTAGGGAAAAACGTTCTTGATGTGGGTTGTGGCGCGGGGGATTACCTTTTGCAGTCTAAGAATGTTGTGTCCTCCGCCGTTGGAATTGATTATACGCAAAAGGCCATAACTGAGGCCTTGCGCAGACGCAATCAACATGAGGCGATGCATCTGGATTTCCGGGTCGAGAATGCCAGGCAGATGTCGTTTTCAGAGGCCACGTTTGATTTAGCCTACGCGTTTTCATCCCTGTATTACATGCCCAAAGTTCAAGAAGTGGTTGCGCAGATGGTGAGAGTCTTGAGACCGAAAGGAGTGGCGATTTTTGAGATGGGCAACACATACAGTCTCAATACAATCGTTTGCAATGCGTATCCGGAGTTGCCGCAATCCTGTCATATATCGACAGGCCGCATGGCAGAAATGATTCGTAAGGCTTCGTTGAGAGTGCTGTCATGGAGGGCTTTTCAAATCCTTCCGATGTGGGGAGAAAAGCCGGCCTGGTTAAGAATTTTCTTGGGATCAAGATGTAAGAAGATTCTTGAAAGAAACAGCGGCAGCATCATGCTGGATGAAAAAATATGTAGCGTTCCGGTGATGAGGGCTTTTGCCTTTCGTCACATTATTATCTGCCAGAAGGTTTGAGAATATGAATTTCCTGTTCCGTCGTAAAATTGAAAAAACAAAAAATGTTCATCCCCGCTGGCTGGCCATGCAGGCTAAGCTTGCCGGCGCCAAGAGTGTTGTGGATTTAGGCTGCGGGAGCAATCCGATCCCTCAGGCTAAGACAGGCGTTGATCTTTATGTCGAGCCGAAGGAAAGAAATAGGGGGTCCGGTGCCGTCATAGACCTGGAGAATCTCAAGCAACGGGGCATTCAGTTTGTGAACGCCCGCATTGACGGTTTGTTGCCGTTTAAAGACAAAGAGTTTGATTTTGCTTATAGCCACCACGTATTTGAACATCTGGAAGATCCATCCGCAGCCTGCCGCGAGATGATGCGTATTGCAAAGTCGGGGGTCATTATCACTCCATCCTATTTTGCTGAGATCATTTTTGGGCGTCCCTACCACCGTTGGTTGGTGATGGATCGCGGCAATACGCTTTTTTTCTTTCGTAAACGACCGTTTGAGTATCTTCCGTTCGGCGAATCTCCCAAATTAGATCAGACGGGTAAGAATTGGACCATGGATGAGAAAACCAATCCGTTTGATATGCTTCTCAATGACGAGGATTGGTATCGGGGGCAAGACGGGCGGATGCCGAAATTATCAAATCTCCTCAGGCATCATTGGTATGGACATTCTCCTTTGACGGAAGTTGTATTTCTTTGGGAAAACCAATTTGAATGCAAAGTGATTGAATAGATGAACAAAAGCGTTTTAGAGAATTTGCCCGTTCCTCCAGAGCTTAAGCGGCCGGACGGTTTTGCATCGTTAACCGAATGGGAAGACAAGGTGCTGGGATTTTTTTCCGGCCAGTACAAAATGTTTACGCCGTATCCGGATTATTTTAAATTGCGCACCTATGAGTTCCGGATTTTGCGTCAGCTTCTTTCGCGATATTTTGATCCATCGCAACCGTATCCATCGCTTCTTGAGATTGGATGTAATTTTGGGTTTAAATCGATTCTGTTGTCCGTCTTTGCCAAGCGGGTGCTTGCGGTCGATATCCCGGAATCCTATGCTGGATGTCATTTGGGGAGTTTCCAACGAACGACAGACATTGCCAAGATTTTGGTCAATGAAAGATTCGCAATTGATAATGTCGAATTTGAGAATATGTGGCCAGACAAATTGACCGTAGATTCCCAGTCGGTGGATTGCATTTTTACCGAATACGTATTGGAACATATTCCGGATTTATCGGAAGCGATCAAAGAAATGGCCCGTGTTTTGAAAGTCGGTGGTGTCATGATCCATACGGTCCCCAATACGAAAGATGCCGTGAGAGACTTTCTGGATGCCAATATCAAAATCACTTTCAAACAGGCGTTTAAGATATTCAAGAGCCAATGGGGGGCCATTTTAAGAAATCAGTCTAGAAATCAGCCATGTATGCGTCTGACCGGTGTGGT
>JAEUSC010000061.1 GCA_016789035.1 Candidatus Omnitrophota bacterium | reverse complement strand
ATTTTAACTGTTTTCACCAACAGGATGTTCTTAGTCCCCTTGAGCTTGTCGATCACGCTCTCTGGAATCTGACTGTCAACATTCACAATGCTGACGGCCAAGCCACCCTGCTTTTCGCGCCCGAAAGTAATCCCGGCAATATTAATATTCTCTTCGGCCAGAATGGTTCCTACAGCACCGACAATGCCCGGCTTGTCATTATTGTTAATAAACAGAATGTGTCCGTCGGGAATAGCTTCCACATAAACGCTATTAATTTTCACAATGCGGGGCTGGTTGTTGCTCGATAGCGTCCCCCACATACTGAATTTTTCCTTGTCCGTTTTGACCTCGGCGTTAATGCGGTTGACGTATTCAACTTCTTTATTAGATACGATTTCTTGAATGTTGATTCCTCGCTCTTTGGCCATGTCCAATGCGTTAATGGAATTTACAGAGTGTCCGAATGCGGGAGTCAGCAGTCCTTTCGCCAAAGCCATGGTGACAGGGGCAACCTTTTGGGCTGTGACCGTGCCACTGTAGGTGATCGTCAACTGTTCAAGACGGCCCTGCACCAACTGCGACAAAAATTTTCCCATACGCTCGCCTAAGTCCATGTATGGTTCAATCGCCTTAAACGCCTCTTCCGACAGCGATGGAAAATTGGCAGCATTACGGATCCCTCGGCCTAAAAGAGCATCACTGACGGCATGGGCAATTTCAATGGCCACGTTCACTTGGGCCTCTGAGGTCGATGCGCCCAGGTGCGGCGTCACAACCACGTTATCAAATTTCAACAATGACGAATCGGCCGGAAGCGGTTCTTCTTCAAAGACGTCCAGCGCGCAGCCAGCGATTCTTTTTTCTTCCAAGGCTTTGACTAACGCCTTCTCATCAATGATTCCACCGCGAGCGCAATTGATCAAGCGGACAGTTTTCTTAAGCATAGCCATTTGCTTATCTGAAATCATCCCCTTGGTCTCATCGCTCATAGGGATATGGATTGTAATGTAATCGGCAGTTTTATAAATTTCATCCAGCTCAACTAAATCGATTCCTTTTTGTGCGGCCACTTCTCGAGATAAATAGGGATCATACGCCTTGATGCTCATTCCAAATCCCTGGGCCATGCGGGCAACGGTCGAACCGATGCGTCCCAATCCGATAACACCAAGAACTTTACCGTAAAGTTCTACGCCATTGAATTTATTACGATCCCACTTCCCCTGCTTCATGGACATATACGCTTGCGGGATATTACGTGATAGGGCAAGAATCATGCTCATGGTGTGTTCAGCCGTCGATGTGGTATTTCCGGCCGGCGTATTCATGGCCACAATCCCGCGTTTGGTCGCAGCCTTTAAATCCACATTATCCAAACCCACTCCGGCCCGGCCGATGACACGCAATTTCTTGGCAGATTCGAGAATATCGGCGGTTACGGTTGTACCGCTGCGGATAATAAGCGCATCATAATCCGCAATGATTTTCTTTAATTCCTCAGGTTTTAATCCATACTGACAAACAACTTCAAACTCTTTGACTGCCTTGAGAATAGCAATACCTTCTTCGGCCAATTTATCGCTGATTAAAATTTTCATCTCACTGCCTTTCTACATTCATCCTATGCATTAAACACTTTTTGGGCCGCAGCAACGCCAGCACCCAGCTCAAATGTGTGCCCCATTTTCTTTAAGACCTTCTCCAGACAGGCAAACCCGGCTACGATGTCAAACTCGTCAATCATTCCCATGTGAGCGATACGGATCATTTTGCCCTTCTGTTTATCTTGACCGCCCGCAACGGTAATGCCGTATTCGTCGCGCATGATCTTCATGAGCTTTTCTCCATCAATATTGGAGGGCAATGAAATTGCAGTCAATACATTTGATAAGCAAGACGGATCAGTAAACACTTTCAAATTCAAGGCCTTGGCCGCCTCACGCGTTGCCTTAGCCATCAAAGCGTATCTGGCAAATAAATTCTGCAGACCTTCTTTTTTGACCAAACGGATGGCTTCATTAAGGGCGATAATAATGCCGATAGCTGGAGTAAAAGGAGTATCCACTTTTTCGGCGGCCTTTTTGGCTTCACGCAAATCAAAATAGTAACGTGGGTTAGTTGACTGGGCAATCAGAGAAAGAGCCTTGGCACTCACACTGATCATGGCCAGTCCCGGCGGAAGCATCAAACCTTTTTGAGAACCGGTAACGACAACGTCAACCCCCCAATTGTCGGTTTGAACATCCTGGACACCGAGCCCGCTGATAGCATCCAAAACCAAAACCGCATTGGATTCTTTAACCACTTTGGCGATCCCTTGGACATCCGGTGTCGTACCAGTCGATGTTTCACATAAGGTTATAAACACGGCTTTAATGTCCGGTTCAGCTTTTAACAAGTCCTGAATTTGTACGGCAGTGACGGCCTTG
>JAEUSC010000058.1 GCA_016789035.1 Candidatus Omnitrophota bacterium | reverse complement strand
ACATGTTTCTCACCGGCAAGGACACCGCTTCTTTCATGCGCTTCGGTGATGTCACTGGCCAGCTTTTCGTGCTGGATTTCCTCCTGGGCTAAGTCACCCAAAAGCTGTCGCACGGCAGCGTCACTGCTTTTGGCTGCGGCCGCTTCATAAAATCGCCGGGCCTCCAGCTCCATCAACGCCGCCTGTTCGCGGGCCTTTTCAGGCTGAATGACATCCACAAGCCACCACGACGGCGGCACCCAAAACCCTTTGACGTCCTGACGGCGGATCAGCGGAATGTGCTCACCAAACCGTTGACGGTACAGATCAATCAGCCGATGACGGTGGGTGGATTCTTCCTGGGACATGCGGATAAAAAGATCGGCCGTGGCCGGAAAGTCCCGGCGCAATTTCTCGGCAAAATCTCTGTAAATGTGTCCGTCTTCTTCCTCGGCCGTGATGGCCACGGCCAGCAACTGGGCCTCGTTTAAATCTTTGAATCGCACGGGGGTCTCCTGTTAGAGCTTAACGGTAAAATCTTTGGACCGATCCAAAACTCGACAACATAACTCACAATGATAAACCCGCTGGCATACATGTAGAGCCAGCCGCCGTAAAGGAGCTTTTTCGAAAACAAAAAGGCAAAAGGAAAAACCCACATCGCCATTGCGGTAAGAAAAAATCCCACCAGACGGTACAACTGCTGGTCAACGCGCGATTTTAACAACCCAAAGGCCGTGATTCCCCACACGACAACCAAAAGAGCGCAATACTGATCCGGCAATGCTTCCTCAACCGCAACCTTAATGAGAAAACTCAAAGCCAAAAATAAAACGTAAGCCACGCCCCAGGACACCGCAAAACGGGCCGCCGGTTTAACTGCCTTTGTGATCAATTGAACACATAAAAAAAGAACAATGGGATACAAAAAAATGGTGGTCTGCAGCCATTGGTCGGGGTCAAAGAACTTCAGGTAAGGATAAACGATCTGTTTATTGCACCCTTCCACAACCGGAAGAAAGAAGCACAATACAATCAGTCCCCAATGCCATCGCCGCAAACGTGATAGATTCATCCCGTACACAGTTGTTGTCAAATATCATTCCTTCAGCAATGTCTTAATAAACGAATCCGCTTCCTGAATAGAGCCGTCCATTTTCTGGATCAATCCTTCAATGTCCTGTTGGATCGAGACACTCTCGCTTTTGAGCGTTCCGATGGATGACGCATTCAAGTTGTGTTTCAAATACAAAACGTGATCGTTGAGTTGTTTGAGGACCGGTTTCATGGTGGCCTCAGATTCTTTGACCGATTGGCTTAACAACGCATATTTGGCTTTGGTCTCTGTCCACTGCCGATGGCTGTCCTCGGCAAAGGCGGGATTGGAAAACTGCCGGATCTCTTTGTCCCATTCGGCAAACATGGATTTGGCCAGACCTTCCATATTATTGATCCGCTCGTGGACCTTGTCGGCCTGGGCTTTGGCCCCGTCGTGGGCAGATTTCAGCCGGTTGTACATCGCCTCCAAATTTCCGCCGTTAAAATTGTAGAGCTCTTTGAGACGCGTTACGGAATCTTTGAACGTTTCCTGAGCCTTTTTCTGGTTGGCACTGACATCTTCAATGGCATTTTTGAAAATCTGGCGCTTTTCCATGCCAAAGACTTTTTCCAGCGTGGTGTTATATAAACTTTGACAGCCGCTGGTTAATAGAACCACGGCTAAGATCCATCCGACATTAAGTTTCATGTTGTCCCCTTATAGTCAGGCAGGCACCCTGACACAAAAATTCGGTTTAAGAAATTACCACTGCAGCTCACCGTTGGCTTCCATCTGCCGGAGCTTTTCATCACGGGCCGCCTGTTTCTGCAGATATTCCGGTTGTGATTTCAGATACTCAATGATTTGTTCAATTGTTTTGTCCTGCAGAAAAAGACGGTACAGCGACACAAGCTCTTTGTCTGTGGGGTCCCGTTCATATCCGCTCTTAAAAAAGGCTTTGATCTGCGCCGAGACGTCATCCGGAACTTTCGGCCCTTCACCCTGATAACGGGCGCAAATGAGCTTTCCGCTGATGACCATCCCGTCGTTGCGATAGCCTTCAAAACGAAAACCGCTGTCGGTGAGAGTGATTCGGTAAGTTTTTTCGTTGTAATCGTTTTTCAATGCAATGGTCTGGGTTTCGGGATCGATTTTCCACGTTCCGTAGCCCCAATGGGTCCAGTATTTTCCGTCTTCCTGAAAATCAATATAACCGTCCCAAACATTGCTGCGGAAGGTCCAAAGGGAATTTTCAACGGTGGTGGCATCAAAAATGGAAGCGCCGTATTGCGAGCATCCTCGGAGATCCCACTGGGCATGGGCGAGGTTTGAAAAGACAGTCATAAAAAGAAACACGGACAGAGACAACAAATGTTTTTTCATAAGCTTCCTTTCCGGACGGTAAAACGAAAAAGCATTTCACCCAAAAGTGTCACCATGGTATCACGCCAAAATTAAAATATCAATGAAGCCTTCGCAATAAACAGTACAGGCGTCCTTGCCGGCAAGACTGCGCCATAAATTGCACATACGTTGATGATTGGGAAAGACTAGCACCGTGTTGCAGCGGTGCGCTCGAGAATTTATTTTACGCGCCGGGTCACCGAAGAACCGTCCGGGGCAAGAAACGTCACAGAGCCTTCTTTGATGTCATCGATCACAAAGCCGTCAACTTCATCGCCCTGGTGCAGAACGTTTCCGTTAATCAGGACCTTGGGGTCGTCGTCGGAAAACATGATTCCGGAGACTTCGGGGGTGCGCAGCTTGGGCCGGCTGACAGCGGGGTGAAAATTCGACTGACTCCCCGGCTGGGCCAAAGACAACAGCTGAGTCGGGACCTTCATGTTTGTGAAAACCGAGGCCAGCGCACAGGCCAGAATCAGAACGCCGATCATCGGCGGATAAAACTGCCACTTGCTGGTGCGTTCCAACTTTCGAGCCTGATGAATGTAACACCCCACCATGATCCACATGAGCGGATTGAAAATAAAATTGGCGGCCAAAGAACCGGCAAAAGAAAGCACAATCCATAGCCAGCTTTGGGGGAAATGACTGAACAGTTTCAGCGTCTGATTCACGTGCATCCAGGTCACAAGGACGCACATGTACCACAGGACGAGACACAACGTTGTGATCGTGTAGGAACTCATAATTACGTTAAGCTTAA
>JAEUSC010000467.1 GCA_016789035.1 Candidatus Omnitrophota bacterium | reverse complement strand
CGCTTATATGGATAAATCCCTGATGAATGACCGTCGTTCCAGGTCACTCCAATCGCGTAATTCCCCAGAGGCGTCACCTGTGTTGCTGCAATGTCCAGACGGATTTTCGATTCATCAATCAATTTCTCCCCCGTCATTTCATTGATGCATAGTGCGCACTGGCAGCTGGCGCGCAGCTTTTTATTGTCAACCTTCCAGACACGCCCATCGTTCCATTTGAGCGTGACGGTTTTGGCATCAAACGCAATGCCGGGTGCCGAACGGTCTTCCCGTAGCGATTTGCCTACGGCCCGGACCACATGATCAACCGCATGCTGAACAAAGGAATTTCCAATGTAGGTCTCAAATTTATGTGTCAATTGCGGCAGAAGCGGGACTTCTGCCAGCGTCGGAATACCGAAACGTTCAGAAAGAGAATTCGCATGGCTTTCGCCAAAAATATAATGTTTTTTGTCACAACTGTCACAAGTAAAGTAGGCCATGTTCTCGATCAATCCCAGAATAGGAACATTCACGCGTTCAAACATCAAGATCCCGCGGGAAACGTCAACCAAAGACAGACTCTGTCGGGTAGTCACAATCACAGCCCCGGTCAATTTGATGCTTTGGGTGATGGTCAACTGAATATCTCCGGTGCCCGGCGGCATGTCGATAAAAAGATAATCAAGCTCTCCCCAGGACACATGAAACAGCAGCTGCTGAATGTAACGCGTGACGATCGGCCCGCGCATAACAGCCGGTGCGTCGCCTAAAAGAAAACCAAACGACATGAGCTTGAGATTGTCTTTTTCAATCGGAAGAATTTGGTTTTGTTGATTGACATGGACCTCAACGTCATTCAGATGAAACAAAGTGGGTATGGATGGTCCGTGGATGTCGGCATCCAGCAGTCCGACACGATATCCGCGGTGCGCCAACTCCTGAGCCAGGGCGCCGGCCATGGTGGATTTTCCAACACCGCCTTTGCACGAAGATACTGCTATGATGGCCCCCACATTTTTCAATGACGGCGGCGTTCCTGCGGCTGGCGTTTGAGACTGTGGCGCTTGCTGCGCGGTCATGTTGATTTTCACACTGCGCACACCGGGCAAGGCAATCAAAGCCTTTTCCGCCTGCGCACGGAATTCTTCCTTAATAGGACAGGCCGGTGTGGTTAAAACAATATCTACGGCCACATCGCTACCGTTAATCTTGATATTTTGAACGAAACCCAGGGTCACAATATCTTTCTTAAAGTCCGGGTCAATAATATGCTTTAAAGCCTGCAAGACATTCTGTTCCGTTATCATAAATACCTTTCCAAGAATATTTTTTAACAATCCAGTGCGATGTGTATCATAAAGAAATTGCCTACACTTGCAAAGCAGTTTTTAGGCTTCCCGGCGCTACGGCATGCAAATATATCACTTGAACACAACCTGTCGCTGGGCTATACTTTGGCCAAGAAAAGGAGTTTCCTATGAGTCAATCCACCGCAAGTTCAGCGTCTGTCAACTATCCCTGGCAGAAGGACATTCTCAAATATCAAAAACCCGAATTATGGCGCAGCACCTGGCAGCTTGTGAATACCCTTGTTCCCTATGCTGTTGTCTGGTATCTGATGGTTTTAAGCCTCAAGATCTCGTATGCTCTGACACTGGGTTTAGCCGTGATTGCCGCCGGTCTTCTGGTTAGAATTTTTATCATTTTTCATGACTGCGGGCATGGGTCTTTCTTTAAGTCACAAAGCGCCAATAGGTTCTGGGGATTTATCTTAGGAATCCTGTCTTTTACTCCCCACAGTTACTGGTGGCGGGAACACGCCCAGCATCATGCCAGCGCAGGAAATCTGGACGACCGCGGTGTGGGCGATATTTGGACCATGACGGTCGAAGAGTATCTC
>JAEUSC010000464.1 GCA_016789035.1 Candidatus Omnitrophota bacterium | reverse complement strand
ACATCCTCTCCCTGGAATCAAGCCAATATTAATCAGGTCATTTTAAGCCAAGACGGGGGCAAGAATTTTGAATTGATCCGCAACGGATTGCCGTCTTATCGGCCGAAGAAAAATACAATGTGGGGGGAGGGGTATCCCCGGGCCTTGGCCGTGGATCCCAGCAATCCGAATAATGTTTATCTCGGCATTGACGGAGACGATGGGGGCGGACTTTTTATTTCTCGGGATCGTGGAAAAACCTGGCAGCGATCGAAAGGACAGCCGGGATCACTTCAAATCTATAACGCGCTGGCCATTGATCCGACAAATTCGAAACGAATCGTTTGGGGAGCGTGCGGCAAAAATGGCGGGGTGTATATTTCTTCAAACGGCGGGGAAAGTTTTGATTATGTCTTTAAAGGTATGCTGTGGGTTTTTGATTTGGCCATCTCTGCAGATGGAACCATTTATGTTGCTGGTGACAGCGGCGGTGCCAAGCTATTTGTTTCCAAGGATCAAGGTCACAGCTGGAAAATGGCGGGTGATTTTGGTCAGGGAAGGGCTTTGAGCAGTGTGGCCGTTGATCCCGCTAATCCTCAGCGGGTGGCTGTAGCCACGACAAGTTGGACGAATGCGGCTCCCAACAAAATATTTGTCTCTCAAGATGGAGGGATGCAGTTTACGGACGTTACCGAAGGACTGCCTGATGGGGCCGGTGCCTCCAACATGACATTTGACCCCAAAAGTAATTCCTTGTATATTACCAGATATGCCGGATCGGTTTATCGGTTGAAGTTTTAGCCCGAATTTCTTTCTGCCTCATTCATCGCAAGTTTTCCGGCGTATTGTGTTACGCCTATCAAAAAACCGGGTTAAAGATAATTTGGTCAATAGACAATCGGCTAAGCATTGAGAATGACCTCGGTGCCGCCTGGTTTTTGAATCATTAAGGGGAACCTCCAGTGGCATTTTCTTCCAACAATAAAACACCGGGCAATCGCCGGTATACGACGCGTCAAATTATGGAGCTGACTGAGAAGCGTCGTAAACAAATGGATGAGGATGCCCGTCTACGCAAATTGCTGGCGCCGCTTGCCGAAGAAACCGTTGGTGAAAAGCAGCCAGCTTCTGCCGAGTTACCAAAAACCGAAGATTTACACAATTCTGTCAATGAGGAACCGGTTGATTTCTCCGCTTCGCAGACAAACGACCAAGCCGTTGTTGAACCCCCCGTCTATGAAGCCCCAATCAAAACATCAATCAGTGAGCCAGCAGATTCAGTTGTGCAAGAAAGTTCCGGCATTCCGCTTGTTAATGACGCACGTCCTTTCACACAGGAGCTAGAGAACGTTTCGGTTGAAAAAAGTGAGCAGACTCCTTTTGTGAACTCCCAGAAAGAAGTGTTTGTTAACAACGTCTCTGCAACGGCAGTCCTGCAAGATCCGCAATTGCCTTTTCGGCAATCACGGGAGCCAAAAGACGATGATGCTTTTAAGGACCGTACCCTGGCACCTTTTTTGTCGTCAGCTTCTGTGAGCCGGGTTCATAAGATTATCCTGCAAATTTTAGAGTTTTTATTTACCGGTTTATCCTGTGCGCTCATCTCGATGATGATGATTCATATATTGTCAACGGGATGGACCAAATATTATTATGATCAAAGTCCGTTTGTATTGCTGGTGGTTTTAAGCATGCTCTGGTTAAACCGAAGCTATCTTAAGAAAAGGAAAGAATGGTTTTGGGGAAGTTCCGTGATTGTGGCCGGAGGCTTGGGCGTATTTTTGGCGGCTGCGTTAGAAGGACATGCCTATATAGAATTGGCGGGATTTGTCATTGTTTCGTTTGGATTGCTGTTATGGCGGTATCAAGAGGAATCTGCCTGCCGGCTTTTCTTTCCATTGTTGGGCTTTTTCTTTATCTTTGCCCCGCCGGTTTCCTGGGAACAGGCATTAATCAATCCGCTCAATGATTTGGTTTACCATGTGAGTTCCTGGGCGGTCAATTCGTTTCATATTCCTGTCGATTATGACGGACATCGATTTCATGTGTCGGGAAGTACAATTTTCTTTCAAGGTGATCCGACGGTTTTCAGGTCGATATTTATAGGAGTTTTGCTGGCTATTGCGTGTCTCTCATTTCAGAATTTAGCAATGACCTCGAGTGTGTTTTTGTTTGCTTCAGTTGCGGTATGGGCATTTTTTGCCAATGTTGTACGTGTAACGACAACCGGTTTAATCATGGAAAACTTTGGTCTGGAATATGCAGCGAATTTTTTTGCTGAGTATTCTTTTTATATGGTTTTAGTTGTGATGCTGGCAGGAATTTCTCTGACGGCGGGACTTCTACCGCACAAAGAAGATTTTGATTAACAATTATCCTGGAGACAATTGCTATGAGAATATTAGTTGTTGATGACGAAAAAAAGATTGCCAGTTTTATTCAACGTGGTCTAAAAGAAAACCATTACGTGGTCGATGTGGCCTACGATGCGGAAACCGCCTTAGAGATTGCGGAGATCAATCCGTACGATCTCATTATTCTAGATATTATGTTGGGAATGGGGGGCAAAGACGGGGTTGCCGTTTGCCAGCAATTGCGGCATAACAAAGTCAATACGCCGGTATTGATGTTGACTGCCAGGGATTCGGTCAAGGACAAGGTGCGCGGGTTGGATGCGGGCGCAGACGACTACTTGACTAAGCCGTTTGCCTTTGATGAGCTTTTAGCGCGTGTTCGGGCATTGCTGCGCAGAGAATCAACGGAAAAAGTTAATGTTCTCAAATTTGAAGATTTGGAATTAAATCAGCTCACACGCGAAGTCAAGCGCGGTGACACACCCATAACACTGACATCCAAAGAATATGCATTGTTAGAATATTTTATGCTCAATGCCAACCAGGTCATTACCCGGACAATGATTTCAGAACATGTCTGGAGGGAAGACTTTGATAGTTTTACCAATGTCATTGATGTTTATGTCAAACACCTGCGTAATAAAATCGACAAGGATTTTCCAACAAGCCTGATCCAGACGGTCCGCGGAGTCGGCTATGTGATGAAAAAATGAAGGCGGCCGTATGAAGTCCTTTCCGAAATTTGCCGCCTTTTTGGGTTCGTTGCTGGGTGTTTTCTTTTTCCCTTTCCGGCGTATTCAGTTTAATTCCATTAAATTTAAAGTGAGCATTCTGTACACAGTCTTTCTGGGGGGGATCCTTTTTACCTTTTGTACGGCCCTGCACTTTCTTCTTTCGATCTATCTGTACCAAGACATCGATGTCCAGCTGAACGTCAAAGCGCAAGAAACCTTGTCTACCATCCGTTCCTATGTTGATATTGTCGGTGATAAACCGGGTGCGCTCGATTTTGCCGTGAGAAAGACTTTTTT
>JAEUSC010000454.1 GCA_016789035.1 Candidatus Omnitrophota bacterium | reverse complement strand
CTTCGATATTGCGTGTCACGCGGACAACACCCTGCCCCGAGCAATTGGGACAAAAGTTTTTAATAACCTTTCCCCGTCCTTGGCAGGCAGAACACGTCTGTGCCATACGAAAGAACCCGCTAGACATCACAACCTGACCTTGTCCATGACAAGTCGGACATGTTTTTAAATCATTGGGGCTTTTTGCACCTGTTCCATTGCAGGATTGGCAATGCTCATGCCGCGGAACTTTAATGGTTTTCTTGACTCCGGAATAAGCTTCCTCCAAAGCAATTTCTGTCTCGTATTGGATGTCGCGACCGCGGCTTCGCCGACTGGACCGTCCGGCTCCGGAGCCAAAGATATCCCCACCACCGCCAAACATCTGACTTAAAATATCATTTAAGTTGACTCCAGCTCCACCCTCAAAGATACTGCTGAAATCAGCTCCTTTAAAAATATCTTCAGCCGTAAAGTTCTGGTCGATTCCGGCGTGTCCATGCTGATCATACATCTGACGCTTTTGAGGATCAGACAGCACTCCATAAGCCTCTGAGATCTCTTTAAATTTCTCTTCAGCCTCTTTTTTCTCGCTTTCTCCAACACGATCCGGATGATATTTAAGAGCCAGAGAACGGTACGCCTTTTTGATATCCGCAAGGCTGGATGTCTTGGGAACACCTAAGATTTCATAATAATCTTTTTTCATAATGCACGACGTATCCCTTCAAAGAACCTTATGGCGATTTTATTTATCATCTTTAACTTTAAAATCAGCATCGATCACATCATCCTTGCTATCTGGGGACGATTTATCAGATCGGGCTTGACCGCCCGACTCTTGCTGAGCGTCTCCGGCTTGCGCACCTGCACCCGCACCTGCCGCCTCATTCGCTGAAGTTGCCTTATACATCTCTTCGGCCAGCTTATGGCTGACTTTCGAAAGAGATTCGGACGCGCTATTGACCGCCGCCAGATTTTTATCTTTGATAGCAGTCTTCAATGCGTTTAATTCACGCTCAACATTCTGTTTATCATCGGCCGAAACTTTGTCACCGTAATCTTTCAGTGCTTTTTCCGTCTGATATACCAAAACATTCGCCTGATTGATCGCCTCGACTTCTTCTTTCTTTTTCTTGTCTTCTTCGGCGAACTTTTCAGCTTCCTTGACCATCTTCTGAATTTCTTCATCCGACAACTTCTTAGGAGCCGTAATTTTGATATTCTGTTCCTTGCCGGTTCCCTTATCTTTAGCTGTTACATGCACGATACCGTCAGCGTCGATATCGAACGTAACTTCGATCTGAGGAATTCCACGAGGAGCTGGCGGAAGGCCGACCAAATCAAACCGTCCAAGCTCAGTATTGTCATTGGCCATCTGCCGTTCGCCTTGCAAAACGCGAATGGTCACCGCCGGTTGATTATCCTCTGCTGTTGAAAACGTCTGGCCTTTCTTCGCCGGAATCGTGGTATTGCGCTCAATCAACTTTGTGAAAATTCCGCCCATTGTTTCGATTCCTAAAGACAACGGCGTGACGTCGAGCAGAAGGACTTCTTTAGCTTCCCCTCGCATGATCGCTCCTTGGACGGCGGCACCTAAGGCAACGCACTCCATGGGATCAATCCCGCGTTCGATTTTCTGACCCACTTCTTTCTCAACGAAATTCTGTACAATCGGCATGCGGGTTGGACCGCCGACCATAATGACTTTATCAATACGGACCTGCTCGCCCAACTTTCCAGACGCGTCTTTCATAGCCTGATTGATCGGACCGCGGCAACGATCAATAATTGAACCAACCAGACTTTCCAACTTGGCGCGGTCGATCGTCAGGGTTAAATGTTTTGGCCCTGTAGCATCTGCCGTAATATACGGAAGATTAATATCCGTCGATACGGTGCTGGATAGTTCGACCTTGGCTTTCTCTGCAGCTTCACGAAGACGCTGAAAAGCCATCTTATCGTTTTTAAGATCAATCCCGGATTCTTTCTTGAATTCATTAATAATGTGGTCGATCAAGACATTATCCATGTCCGTTCCACCCAAATGATTATCACCGCTGGTGGCCAAAACTTCGAACGTACCTGCTTTGTGGGATTCATCCCAGCCCATTTCCAAAATCGTAACGTCAAGCGTTCCCCCGCCCAGATCGAAAACCATAATCTTTTGTTCTTTGCCAGCCTTATCTATACCGTACGCCAAACAGGCAGCAGTAGGTTCATTAATGATACGCTGGACCTTTAGTCCCGCAATCTCACCCGCATCGCGCGTGGCTTGACGCTGATTGTCATTAAAGTACGCAGGAACAGTGATCACCGCCTCATCAACAGTTTCCCCCAAATATTTTTCAGCGTCAGCTTTGATTTTTTGCAGGATGAAAGCACCGATTTGCTGTGGTGTATAATCCTTTCCAAAAACACTGAATTTTTGATCAGTACCCATTTTTCTTTTTGATGCATAAATCGTACCTTCTGAATTAATCGCTGCTTGGCGGCGCGCCGGTTCACCGACGAGACGTTGACCGTCTTTTGTAAATGCAACAAATGAAGGAAATGCTTTTCCCGATGCAACTCCGGCGCCTTCAGCCGATGGAATAATAACCGGCCGGCCCCCTTCCATGACGGCTGCGGCTGAATTTGAAGTCCCTAAATCGATTCCAATAACTCGTCCCATATGATTACCTCCTCAGATAATACTTATATTATGTAATGGCGATAATTCGCATTTTCTTAATTAGATTTTTTTGCCACTTTGACTTTAGCCGTACGCACAACTCTATCTCCCAGCCAATATCCCCTTTGAAACTCTTCAACAACGGTCCCATCTTCATGTTCCTGCGATTCCGCCTGCATCATGGCCTCGTGACAAACAGGATCAAACTTCTTACCAACGCTCTCAACCGGTTTAACATCATATTTCTTAAGCAATTCACGCATTTTACCAACCACCAATTCTAACCCTTTGATCAAATTGGCGTCAGTACCAAATTTTTTTGATGAATCTAACGATCTTTCCAAATCTTCATGCAAGCCCAAAATCTCTATAATCACTTCTTCATGCGCATACTTGATCAGTTCTGCCCTATCCCGTTCATTTCTCTTTCGCGCATTATCAAACTCAGCAAGAATGCGAACATATTTATCTTTGTAACCAGCCGAATCTTCGACTAGCTTTTGATACTCGGCGGCACTTATCACAATGTCTTTTTCTGCTTCGCCCTGAATATTCTGCGTTTCCTTGACGACCTCTTCGGACGAATTTTCTTCACTGTCGTGTTTCACATGTTCATTCATATATCGATATCCTGATATTTTATTAATTTATGCTCGATGTGTTTCAGGTGGGCTTAATCCTCACAACCAATCAAATCGGTGATAAAGTCCAGCGTGGAAACAACCCGTTCGTAATCCATACTCGTTGGTCCTAAAACCGCAATTCGACCGCTGGGCCCATTCTTTTTTCGATAACCGCAGACGGCCATAGAACATCCTTCAATATCCTTACATGCAATCTCCTGACCTATATAAATTTCGATCTTGTTTTGCAAATCCCGATTAAGGACATTTAAAAGGCTTTCCTTTTCCTCCAACATTTTGAGTAAATTCTTTATCTTTTGAATATCCTGCATTTCGGGAGAATCGACAACATAGTTGATGCCGCGATAAATAATTTTGTTATTCCATCCATCAACTGAAATAATTGTTGTGTAATGCGTCACTTCGGAAACGAGCTGCGATGTTTTATCCACCAGAACTTCCAATTCATGCATGCTTTCACGGTATTCTTTCTGAATTCTATCTTTTTCTTCTTTCAGAAGCTGAATTTCATGCATCAGGTGATCTACGTAGTAACGGTAACCAAACTGAGTAGGCACTCGCCCAGCAGAGGTATGCGGGTGGGTCAAATATCCTTCTTCCTCCAATTCTGCCAGAATATTGCGGATTGTTGCTGAACTCCAATCCAACCGGTACTCCTTAGCGAGAAAGGCCGAACCCACAGGCAATAAATGCCTAATATACTGTTCAACAACATATCCCAGTACAATATCTTTTCTCAATTGAAAATCTGTTTTTCGTGGAGACATAAATTCTAATCCTCAAAAAGCGA
>JAEUSC010000046.1 GCA_016789035.1 Candidatus Omnitrophota bacterium | reverse complement strand
TCCACATGCATCTCTTCAATCAAAGATGGCTGAGCACGGCCGGTACGAACTTCCCCAAATTCACGCGTTAACGTGTCCATTGTTTTCTTCATCTTAACTTCTGTTTGCGCCAAAACATCTTTAATCATAAGGCCTCCTTATCTGACGATTGTTCCAATTTTCTCGCCATATACAGCCTTTTTAATATTGCCGGGTTTCAAAAGGTTAAAAACGATAATCGGCAAATTATTCTCCATGCACATACTAATAGCAGTGGCATCCATTACTTTTAAATTCTTGCGAAGCACATCAATAAATTTCAATTCGCTAAATTTCTTGGCCGTCTTATCCTTCATTGGATCGGATGAATATACTCCGTCCACTTTTGTCGCTTTCATTATGACATCACATTTAATTTCGGTGGCTCGAAGAGCGGCCGCAGTATCTGTAGTAAAATACGGATTCCCAGTTCCTGCAACAAAGATAACAACCCGCCCCTTTTCTAAATGGCGAACCGCTCTTCTCCATATGTAGGGCTCGGCAATCGCTTGCATTTCAATAGCTGTTAACACGCGAGTGGGAACGCCCTTTTGCTCCAGCGCATTTTGAAGGGCTAAACCATTCATAACTGTGGCTAACATACCCATATAATCAGCCACAGTTCTTTCCAATCCAAAATGTTTGGATGCAACCTGACCCCTGAAGATATTCCCGCCACCGACAACCAAAGCAACATGAACCCCATCATCATGTATCTCTTTGATCTCTGCGGCTAATGAAGCGCACATTTCCGCGTCAATCCCATGATTTTGCTTTCCCAGCAGGGCTTCACCACTAAGCTTGAGTAAGACGCGCTTAAAGGCAGGCGATTTCTTGTTTTGAGGCACTTTTACTCTCCGACTTTATAGCGTACGAACCGGCCGACACGAATATTTTCACCAATTTTCGCCACTAATTCGTTTAAGTAATCCTGAATAGACTTTGATGCGTCTCTGACAAACGGCTGCTGGAGTAAACATGTTTGTTTAAAAAATTCCGCTTGGTTAGGTTCCTTGACTAGTATATCGGCAGGAACTTCTTCCTTTTTTATATATTTAGGCGCCATAGCGGCAATATGCATGGCCACATCTTTGGAAAACTTAATAAAATCCTCGCTTCGAGCCACGAAATCCGTTTCACAATTAATCTCTACAATCACGCCAATTTTTGAACCATTATGGATATAAGACTCAACTCGCCCTTCTTTTGCTTCTCGATCGCCTTTTTTCAAAGCCATCTCCAAACCACGTTTGCGAAGCAGCTCTTTTGCCTTATCTCTATTGCCACTGGATTCTTCTAAGGCCTTCTTACAATCAATAACCCCGCATCCGGTTTCTTCGCGTAGGGATTTAATATCTTCTGCTGTATATGCCATATACTCCCTTTCTAGTGAAAATTATTTCTTTTCTTCAGCTGCGCCTTGCTGCACATTAACTTCACCGCTGGCTTCCACATCATGCTTCGCATCAGCATTTTTACGAGCAGATTCAGCTGCAATATACTCATTACGACCTTCAATAATACTATCAGCAATCAAGCCTGTAATATATTTGATAGACTTGACGGCATCGTCATTTGCAGGAATTGGATAGGCAATCTTGTCGGGATCACAATTGGTATCAACAATACCAACGACAGGAATATTCAAACGGATGGCTTCATTAATTGCGTTTTCTTCATTCTTAGTGTCGATGACAAACAATATATCGGGCATGCCAGGCATTTCGCGAATTCCGCCCAAATCTCGAATAAGTCGTTCCTTCTCCTTATTAAGAAGCGCAATTTCTTTCTTCGTCAATTTCGCAAAAATCCCATCTGATTCCATTCGCTCAATGTCTTTTAGTTTTCGGATCGATTTTTTAACGGTATCAAAATTGGTGAGCAGTCCACCCATCCAGCGATTTTTAACGTAATACATTCCGGTACGGGCAGCCTCTTGTTCAATAACATCCTGGGCCTGTTTTTTTGTACCAACAAAAAGCACTCGGCCACCTTTTGCAGCAACCGAGCGCATAATATCTCTCGCCTGATTTAGAAAATCAACGGTTTTTTCCAGATCGATAATATAAATGCCGCCTCTTTCTCCGAATATAAAACGTTTCATTTTCGGATTCCAACGACGGCTTTGATGACCAAAATGCACACCTGACTCTAACAAACGCTTAATAATTTCTGTAGCCATGAAACCTTATCTCCTTAACTAATTAAGTTTGCCGTTTTTTTCGAATAAAATCTCGATCGAAAAGAGAGTGAGGACAAACAGGTTACCCCGAACTTTCGGGAAATGACAAGCTAATCTCACCTCATTACCTTAGCCATGTCTTAGTTTGGTAAAACGGACCAATTTCCGCCTTAAATTGAATTGATA
>JAEUSC010000437.1 GCA_016789035.1 Candidatus Omnitrophota bacterium | reverse complement strand
TGACGGCCATAGACGCCGGCCACATGTTTGTCTTCAAAATTAACCAGCAAATGTGTCAACCACTGAGCATTGACAGGAACACAGTGCGCGGACAGACAAACAATATACTCCCCCGAAGCGGCATTAAAACCAACATTCAGCGCCTTTCCAGGAAGGTAGTCATCCACCTGGACCACTTTCACAGGAAACCGTTTCGCCTTTTCCACCGTCTTGTCCGTACTGTGATTGTCGACGACGATCACTTCAACGTCTTTATGATCCTGTGAAAAGACAGCTTGCAGACACGGCGTAATCCAGCGTTCTTCGTTTTTGGTGCGAATAACAATCGAAATCAATTTCTTATCCGGCATAACTTATTATTACCCCCGAACATTGACCCATACATTATTTTTCTTCAAGCTCACACCGACCGCTTCAATGATTGCGGTGGATACCAGCCCTTGCTCAAACGTCGGACGGAAATTTCTTAAATCTTTAGGCTTTTGCACACCCAACTTAATGTTACTAACATCTCTTAGAAATTGGTGAATGCTGCGCTCGCCATATCCGCGAAAGACTGTTTGTCCGGTGGTGTCTGTATACAATTGACTAAAGTAGGGGTTAAAATCTTCGATACCATTTTCGTCGGTGACGATTTGGACGCCGCGATTTTTTTGGTCACTATCAATTCTTCCCTTTGTACCGACAAGAGAAATTTTCTGGTCAGACATCGCTGACGATGTATTCGGATCAATCCAGTTTGTTGCAATGATGGATGTGAACTCCTTCTTACCCAGCGACCACTCAATGACAACCTGGATCGCATCGTGCGTTGCGATCCCTTTCGCCGTCAGCCATTGCTTTTGTCCGGTGGCCATGACACGAATAGGCTTGGCCCCGGTTACAAAATAGATCAGATCCGCATAATGGACCCCGAGGTATTGAAAAATATTCGTCTTGTTCGACCAATCTTTAAACATCTGCTGGGGAATGATTTTTCGCTGACTATAATTCACGACAATATAAAGAAGGTCGCCCAACTTTCCCTGCGAGAACATATCTCGAATCTTAAGGTTGGCGTCATCAAATCTTTTGTGAAACTCAACAGCCCCATAAACTTGATTCTTCTGGGCCGCCTGGATCATCTCTTTGGCTTCCTTGGCCGTGGGGGCCAAAGGTTTAACAACAAGCACATGACTACCGGCGTTCGCAGCCTGGATCGCAACGCGCGCGTGCAGGTGATCGGGAACGGAAATGATAACGCAATCCGGCTTGATTTCTTTAAGGGCTCGGCGATAAGCATCGGCTCCACTGTGACCATGCACGGGAAAACCAAAACCCATGCGCTCATTCAAACGATTGTTCTTTTCCATAAGTCCCTGAATACTGGCCGGACGTGTAGCAATGACATCCACCCGTTCAATCAACCCACACCGATAAGCTTCGTATAATGAAGGCAGCACGGTCCCGAACCCATCGGTCCCGCGGCCACAAACATACATCCCGGCTCCAACAATAAGCAATTTAAGCTTCATGATGGATCCTCATGATAAGTTACCGAGAACTCTTGCCTTCTGTCCATGCCCGCCAAGAGATACTCGACAATCTTGAAATCTTCTTCTTTTTTTACAATGATCGATGACAGTTTGCTCACCGGATAATAGCCCACCTTGCCGCAGAGAATAGCATGTCCATTCTTTCTAAACTCATCGAGAAATTTTAAAGAACGCCACATCATGATGGAGTAAACAAACAACCCGACCGGTTTAAGGTCCTGTGTCTGCGCAAAAACTTCATTCTCTTGAAAGTTAAGCGGCCGGCCGTCTAGCAATGCATGGACCTGTTCATTACGAACGGTAATCAAGCTATCGATATTTTCTTTAATAAAAAAATTAATGACATCGCGAATTTCTTCACCGGTTTGCAAAGGCGAGGTGGGATTAACCCAAACCACAATGTCACAAGGATTTTTATCGATAAAATCTTTCACAACAACATCAGATTTTGCCGAAGAGGTGGCTAAATAGGAAGGACGATGGTAAAACTCCGCGCCGTACTGCCTAGCTATCTCCCGAAAGATCTCATCTTCTGAATTAAGAACGATTCGGTCAAAAATACCGGAGGCCTTCGCCGCTTCAATCGCATATGAAACCATGGGACGTCCGTTTAATAAGGCAAGATTTTTAGCCTTGAGCCGAGTGCTTCCCCGCCGGGCCGGAATCATAGCAATGATATTTGATTTTGAAGTCATCTAATAAAGCTCGACATTATCCAGGCGTTTCTTTTCGTTAAGCTGAATGGGCGATGGTAAATCATTTTTCAATAAACGCTCAATAAATTCCTCAACGGTCACGGCTTGCCCCGCTTGAAAAACATGCCGCTCAAATAGATCTCCGATGATGACCGTGTTCAAATGACGGTCTACAATCCAGCGTAAACCCGCCTGCAAATTTTTCTGGCCTCCAATATAATACACAGAATCCGCATGTGCAAATCCTTTGTCCGTCCAAACGGCACCCAGAATATGCATGTAACGATCGCTAGGATCGTATTGTAAAAC
>JAEUSC010000411.1 GCA_016789035.1 Candidatus Omnitrophota bacterium | reverse complement strand
ATGATCGGCCTGTGGATCATCGCACTTTTTTTGAAGAGGCCAGTAAGGCCTTAACAGCGGAAGAACTAGGCCCATCCCGGGGGAAATTGGCTATTGGGCTGGATGAAAATTTGGCCAAAGAGTTTTTTCCGGCATTGATGGAGTTGATGTCAAAAATTCAAATAGCAGAGCTATTAACTTCGACACGGCTCATTGGCATGGAATGTCCCGGAGAAAACTCCTTATTCAGCGATTTGAACGTTGAATTCAAGGATCCGAAAAATGAGAACTATCTAATTTTTAATGTCCTTGAATATGACCCTCGATTCGCGAGAGTAACGATTAACATTCAGGGACCTTCCATCCAGGGGGTTCTGGGGGCTTTTCTGCGGCCTTCCCCCAAACAACAGCCGTCATTTTCGCAGATAAGAACGATCGTTGCTCCAGAAGAGTTTTCCGGCCAATCCGCTTTGATCATAGGGGGAACCCGGGGCTTGGGAGAGGTCACTGCTAAAATTCTGGCTGCCGGAGGTGCTAAAGTACTCATTACATACTTCAAAGGAGTTGATGACGCCAGACGGATTCAAGAAGAGCTCAGCCGGTCGGGGAGTTTGGTTCAAACGATTTTCTTTGATGCTGGAGCGCCTGAACAAGTTGATAACTCCGTAATATCCGCGTTCTCTCCGACGCATTTGTATTACTTTGCCACACCGTTTATTTTTGATGGCGTTAAGAAGCGTTTCTCAGAAAGGTTGTTTGATAGTTTCATTGATACTTATGTTAAGGGGTTCTGGCGGGTCTTTGAGAAAGTTAATGCGTGTAAATCGCTACGTTTCGTGCTTTATCCGTCAACATCAGCTTTAGATGAGATGCCAATCAATATGTTTGAATATGCCGTGGCGAAAGCGGCCGGTGAATCGATGTGTGCCTATATAAAAAAGTTTTTTCCTGACGTTGCTGTTGTCACTCCTCGGCTTCAACGTTTGGCGACGGATCAAACTGTCAGTCTGGTGGCGGTTAATAATCAAGATCCCGTTCCTGAAATGCTTAAGCACTTGAGGGGGTCTTTATGAGCCCGACTTTAATATGAATTTTCAATGTAAAATCAAAAAATTCATCAAACGCGGAGGATTCTGGACGATTCCTAATGAACGGACATTTTTGTATCGCGTTTTATCCGATTTCTCTAGTAAGCAAAAAGACAAACGGATTCTCGATGTGGGTGCAGGCGTTTGTCAGTACCGCCCGTTGATCGCTGCCCAGAACAGTTATGAATCATGCGATTTGGAAGATGGATTTCATTTGAATACTAAACACGATTTTCTAGCAAGTGTTTACAGTATCCCGAAAAAAGATCGATATTATGATGGGGTTTTGATGCTTCAGGTTCTCGAGCATTTGGAATTTCCCTTAAAGGGTTTAAAAGAAGTTAACCGTATTCTCAAGGACAATGGTTTTCTGTTTTTGTCCGTCCCCCAGGCAGCCGGTGATCATTTTGAGCCGTATCACTTCTTTAACTACACCCAGTTCGGGCTTAAGTCTGTTTTCGAACAATCCGGATTTCAAATCAAAGAGCATCACCGGTTGGCAGGAATGTTCACGTATGTAGGAAATCGCCTTGAGAAATTGGGTTCTACGGTTTTCAGCCAGTATAAAAAGAATTATCTGGCTGTTGTTCCGGCTTGGGTATTCTCAAAGCTCTGCTGGGTGGCGGGATGGTTTGTCTGCCGCTTTGATTTTATTGACCGCGAAAAGAAATATTGCATCGGTCATATTGTAATCGCCACCAAGATTAAACATTTAGGATAATCATCCCATGGATTCTTCCAAAAAAACGGTCGTGGTTTTAGGCGCAGGTCCGGCAGGGTTGGCAGCGGCCTATACAGCGCAAATGGCAGGGTATCATGTCATTGTCATTGAAAAGTCTGACATTCCTGGTGGCAAAGGGGCAAGCCGTGTCTGGAAGCAATTCATTGTTGATTATGGACCGCACACATTTCATGCCATGACCCAGTCCATTACCGATTTGGTTTTGCAGCACAGCGATGGTGTGATGTTCGATCTGGCCGTCAAACAGCGTCTTTATATTACTGAAAAACCCATGAGTTATCCGTTTAGTTTAAAAGAAGCGATTTATAAGTTTCATCCTGGGTTGAATTTTAAGATCGCGACTGACTATTTATGGATCAAAGTTTGTTCCTGCTTTAAGAAGTCCCCGCAATTGTCGTTTAAGCAGTATGGGATTGCCAATTTCGGAAAGACTCTTTATGACATTTGTTTTGGCAACTATTCCGAAAGGGTCTGGAGCTGTTCCGCTGATGAGTTGTCGGTTGAGTTTGCTAAAAGAAAATTGCCGA
>JAEUSC010000409.1 GCA_016789035.1 Candidatus Omnitrophota bacterium | reverse complement strand
TCACCATATTCGCTCGAGATGCGGTGACATACGAGACTCTTAGGAGTTGCGCAAAAGATTTGGTTGAAATTGAACAAGATCACGACACGGCTTTTAATCTGCAACGAAGCGATCTTTTAAGTTACCCGACTCCCGGAAAATATGTGTTGTATGGAATTAGACGTGATGAAGAGAAAACAAACTTGCTTATGCCTGATATTTTATCGTACTGTGTCGATCCTGCTTTCTATTGCAGAACCTTTAAACATTGGGTATATCTTCACGCGTACAGTAAAGAAATTATTACAAACCGTATGCATTCGGCCATTCTGGGCTCCATCTTAGGTGTGCCCACGAGTCTTTTATCCAATGCATATCATAAGAATCGATCTGTTTGGGAGTTTTCGCTGAAGGATCGCGGGGTGAAATGGTTAGAAAATATCCCTTCAAAAGGTTTTGTTCCTGTAATGTTTAAGAATGACTATGTAAAAAATATTATTTTAGGTAACAAATTTACATATCTTAAGTCTTTAGTATACGGTTCCCGGTATGAAGACTTTGAAAAGTTAAATTCGTTCTTTAAGAAATAACTTTGCCTTCAAACATGGGGGGGGTATGGAAACCAAACCTACGATCAGCATCGTAATGTCGGTTTACAATGGTTCAGAATTTTTACACGCTGCAATTGATAGTATTCTTAATCAAAGTTATCAGAATTTCGAATTCATTATTATTAATGATGCTTCTACCGAGTCGACAGAAGACATTGTAAAAAGTTACACCGATTCTCGTATCGTGTATGTGCGTAACAGTACAAATTTGGGTCTGACGGCAAATTTAAACAAGGGTTTGGCTTTAGCAAGGGGTGAATTTGTTGCCCGGCAAGATGATGATGATGTTTCCTCTCCGGACCGGTTAGAAAAACAACTCCAGTTTCTGGTTACCCATCCGGATATTATGATAGTGGGTTCGATTGTCAATTTAATTGATCGTGAGGGAAAGGTTTTCTCCACGTGGCGAATGCCGACAGAAGACAAGGAAATTAAGGAGTTACTCAATAAAGGTAGTGCCTTTTGCCATGGGGCTGTTCTTTTTCGAAAAGTGGCTGTGGATACTGTCGGAGGGTATCGTGAAAAGGCAAAGTATGTAGAAGATTATGATCTTTGGTTGCGGTTGGCAGAAAGGTATCAGATGGCTAACATTGAGCAGCCGTTATATTCGTTAAGGAGATCTATTTCGTCTATATCAACGAAAAATTTGGACAAACAGATTGGTAACCATTTGCTTGTGCGTGCACTTTCCAAAGAAAGAAGAGAAACAGGGCGCGATTCTTTAGATGGGTTGGTTTTGGGAAAAGTCCAAAGTGTATTGGTTCAAAAGTATAAGGTTTCAATTGGCGATATTAATATCTTCAAGGCGCAATATATAAAGCAATACTATGTTCAAGCGATACAGACAGGAAGCAAGCGGGATGCCATTAAGTTCGGCTGGTTGATATTAAAAGCAAAGCCCAGCCGAAAGTTTGCTCAATCCATGTTTAAACAATTGTTGTGGATGAATAGAATCAAGAAAGTCCAGTAACTGATGTTTAAAGTCATGCGCGTGAACTTGATGTAAGGCGATGAATTACGAAAGGAATGTTTGATGTACTCTGAATGGCGTCAAAATAATTTAGAATCAGGATTAATGTCTACCGATTTGTATGAGCTGCTGAAGGTCTACAAGGATAAGAAGTTCGTTCTTGTTGAACCTGGTGGTAATGCGGGTGATCTGCTGATTTACAAAGGATTTCATAAACTGATCCATTTGGCCGGTATTGACTATACGACCGTGACGCATGACGAGTATATGAAGGCGGCGTATTCGCCTGATACGGTGGTCTATCTTCACGGCGGCGGCGGGTATATTCCTGTTTGGTCCGGTACGCCGGCGTTGGCTTTGCAGAAATCGTTGTCTCAACACAAGGGTGTGGTGATTAACGGTCCTACGACCATTGTGGATGATTCCGAATATATATCCAAGACGTTCTTGCCGTGTTTTAAAAGCAATGTCACCTCACGGTTTGTTTTATATACCAGAGAAAAAACATCCTATTTCTTAATTAAAGATTTACTTCCTGCGTTCGTTGATCTTCGCGTGGATCATGACACCGCGTTAAATTTGACCAAAGAGGATGTTTTAAATAAGGAGATCAAAGGCAAATACCGGTTGTTTGCGATAAGAAATGATAAGGAGATGCCGCAGAGTCTGCCCTACGATTATTTAAACTGGATGGATCCTGTGCTGGTGACCAAAAGCTTTGATGAGTGGGTTTCTATCCATGCCCATGCGCGCGAGCTTTTTACCAATAGAACGCATTCGACAATATTAGGATCCATATTACAGATTCCGACGAAGATGATGGCCAATGGATATCATAAGAACCGCTCGATCTGGGAGTATTCATTAAAGGATCGGGGAGTTGTGTGGCTCGATGAATTGCCTTGCGGCATGATCAATAAGGTCATTGAATCCCGGGGCCGGTTAAAGAAGTTCTTTACCTCTTCTAAATATCGCTCTTTTCGTAAAAATCTTTTGGTTAATTATTCAATGTAAATGATGGGTTCCTTTTTAAAGATGGTTATTATAAGGCTTATGTCATAGGGGAGAATTAATGTCAGATCAATTGCGTATTACCAAATATCGGCCGGATAATTCAATTAGGCAAAGTTATGTTGCTACTTTCTCTGAGATATTTAGAGAAATTAGCGAAAATCGCTGGTTGATTTTTCAGTTGTTTAAACGAGATTTTACCGCGGCCTATAAGCAATCCATCATGGGGTTGGTGTGGGCGTTTGTCATTCCTCTTGTCAGCATCGGGACGTTTATCGTTTTAAACCGTTCCGGTGTTTTTGTGATCGGTGATATTAAAGTGCCTTATCCGATCTATGCCGTCTTAGGTATGGCCTTTTGGCAGCTATTCTCCACAGGACTATTGGCGAGTTCACAGGCTCTGGTTTTGGCCGGCCCCATGATAACCAAAATTAATTTTTCGAAGAAATCATTGGTCTTTGCCTCCATTGGTCAGGGGTTAGTGTCGTTTTGCGTTCAATTGGTTTTGTTGATTGCATTATTTCTTTTCTTTAGAATCATGCCAAGTCATGGGGTTTTCCTTCTTCCTGTTGTGATTTTGGCGATTATCTTTTTAACACTAGGGATGGGCTTCTTTTTGTCGTTATTAAATGGGGTTATCCGCGATGTGGCCAATATTCTGCCGATGTTTTTAACTTTTTTTATGTTCTTAACCCCGGTTCTTTATGAAAGACGCAGCTACGGTCTGTTAAACACAATCAATCATTTTAATCCGATGAATTATTTCATTCTGGCCGCACGCGATTTAGTGCTTAATGGTCAGATTAAAGAATGGCACGGTTTTCTTTATTCTGCGATTGCGGCTATTGTTATTTTCATATTGAGTTTGTATGTTTTTCATTTGACGGAAACTCGTATCACAGAGAGGGTTTAACATGAACGAGGATGTCTTACTTAAGGTCGATCGTGTTTCTAAAAAATATTGTAAGTCCCTGAAGCAATCGATGCTCTATGGAATGACAGACATTGGAAGGAATATGTTTCGTTTAAGTTCTAATCCCGGAGAACTACGAAAAAATGAGTTTTGGGCGGTTAATGATGTGTCTTTTGAGTTAAAACGGGGAGAAACACTGGGACTCATTGGCTCCAATGGGTCAGGTAAGACATCGTTGTTGAAAATGCTCAACGGGATTTTCTGGCCGGACAAAGGTGAGATTACCATTAAGGGGCGGGTCGGTGCGTTAATAGCGGTGGGGGCTGGATTTCATCCGGTCTTAACCGGCAGAGAAAATATTTATGTTAATGGTGCCATTCTCGGTATGAACAAACGCGAACTGGATAAAAAATTCGATGCCATTGTGGACTTTGCCGACATTGGAGATTTCCTCGATACGCCGGTGAAGTATTACTCGAGCGGGATGTTTGTTCGGCTAGGCTTTGCGGTAGCGGTGCATTGCAATCCTGATATTTTGTTGGTCGATGAGGTCCTGGCCGTAGGGGATATGGCTTTCCAGGCAAAATGTTTGGATCGCATGATGCAATACATTGAAGAAGGTGGAAGTGTCATTTTTGTTTCTCATCAATTGCATCAAGTAGACAAACTTTGTCGCCGTTCACTCCTGATGTACCATGGTGATAGTCTTTTTGATGGGGAAACTGAGAAAGCGGTTGATTATTATCGAAAAAGTCTTTATTCAAAAGAAGTTGGTCCAAAGGGCAGGGTCGGAAGTGGTGAAATAATTGTTAAAGACGTTCAGATATTAAATTCATCGGGAAAAGTTTCGGATGGTTGCTGTGTGGGTGATGATTTGACAATAAGGGTTCATTATGAAACGAGAGGGTTAACAGACGAGGTGGTATTGGATGTTGCCTTGTATTCAATTGACGGGGGGATAGTTTGTAGCATGAGAACAGATGCGGACAAATTCTCCCTTAATAAATTAAATAGTAAAGGATTTATAGACTTAAGAATAAAGAGTCTAAATCTGTTACCTAATATATACGTATATAGCGTAAATTTTCTTAAGAAAAATGGGTATGCAATTTTTGATTCTCATTCAAAGGAATATAAATTAGTTGTGTATGGTGGGGAGAAGGTAAAAGGGGTTTGCAGTCTAATGCATGAGTGGGTCGTAAATTAGTGATTTCAGGATCAGTATATGAAAGAAATATGCTGGGTGTGCTGAGCTAGCATTGGTTTAGTTGAAATTATATCTGTGAATACAGTTCTTTCTTATTAGTCTGTGTTTTAATGGTCTTGGTTCTTGCGGCGCGTGTATATGTTGGGAAACGAAAATGATATTTATTAAGCGATAGGGTAGGCGGTTTTAGGGTGTTAAGAATTAATTGTTGGAAAGAGTTCAGGGATAATAAAAAGATCGAAAGCATTGCTGTCATAGGTAATGCGCCTTCTGCTTTAGAATTTCCCATTGGTGAAGAAATCGAGAAAGCAGATTTGATAATAAGGATGAATAACTATCGAGTTGAATATAACTTTCAACAGTTTATAGGTAGTAGAACCGATATTTTTATCTGTAATTTTTATAGACCCGATATCAGAAAGAAACTAGAAGACGTGCAGAAGGATGGAGCAAAATATATCTGGTCGTCAATTCCTTACTCCAATTTTAATTCGCGATGGAAATCAGATTTGGATGTTGCTCAGATGTCATATAGTCCTTATCCCATTTTTGTTCCCAGCGACTTTGATTTCTTTAGAGCCGGAAGCGTAAGATTTTTGTCTGCCATGTTAAATTATGTACTGTCATTTTTATTAGATAAAAGATATAAAAAGCCAAAGGGGGATTGGGCGGTGCCTACAACGGGTATGATGGCGATTTATTTGGCTTTGAAATTAAAACCCAAGGTATTGATTGTATCGGGATTTAATTTTTTTACGTCAAGCAATGCGCATTATTTTTCAAACAATTCGAGTCCTACTGTCTCTCATCATAATTATTCGGGGGAAATAAATATTCTGGAAGGTTTGATTACAAATAATCCTATGGTTAAGTTTGTGTTGGCATTTGATCCGTCCTTGTTTGATATTGAAAGATTTAGAAAATATAAGCAGGTATCTTTGGTAGCCAAAGTTTAAAGTTATGAACGTCTCAATTATCATCTGCACATGGAATAATTCCAAGCGGTTGGCAATCACCCTGGAAAGCATTGGTCTTTGCAGGGTTCCCAAAGGCCTTCGCTGGGAAATCATTGTTGTGAATAACAATTGCACGGATGATACCAATGCGGTTGTTAATCGTTATAAAGAGCGGTTGCCCATTGTTTTGGTGAATGAACCGATCCAGGGCCTGAGTCGGGCCAAGAATGCAGGGCTGGCGGCCGTGCGCGGTGAGCTGATCATTTTTACGGATGACGATGTTAAGTTCAGCTCAAACTGGTTAGAGGCCTATTGGAATGCTTACAGCAGGATGCCCACAGGCTTCTTTTGGGGAGGAGCGGTTGAAAGCGAGTTCGAAGACTCTAAGGTTCCGCCGCAATTGCTGTCTTTGGTTAAAGATTATTCCATCGTTGGGTTTGAACTGCCGTGGGCAGGGGTGCCGGATAATCCGAACGCAAGATTTATCTCTGCCAACTGGGCCTGTACCAAAAAAGAATTAGAAACACTCGGCGGCTTTAATACGTCTCTGGGATTAAATGCGGTCCAGGGAAAAGTGCTGTTGGGTGAAGAGACAGACATGATGAACCGGCTATTGTCAAAGGGCAACAAAATGTGGTATTTGCCCGAGGCCAGAATTCAGCATTATGTCCCGAAGGCTAAAACGACCCTGCGGCATATCAGTCAGCGCATTAAGGCGTTAGGGGAAACCTATTTCCGGGGATTGGTTTATAATCCGTCAAAACCGAAATTATGCGGCGTGCCTCTTTTAGTTTACCGGTTGATCGTTACGGCTCAGTTGAAATGGGTGCTTTCCCAATTGAGCGGCCGCCCGGATTATTCTCAGTTTGTGGGATATTGGCATTATTGCGGCGTGTGGAAAGGTTTTTTTAAGGAAAAAAAGACGTGAGTCGGCATTCCATGAAAAATCCGCTCGTTTCCGTTATCATTCCGACGTATAACCGGTCCGCTTTAATTGGTGAAAGTCTTAAGAGCGCCCTTGGTCAGTCGTATAAGAATATTGAAATCATCGTCGTTGATGACGGGTCGACTGATAACACTCGGGACGTTGTGGCCGCCTTTGCGCCGGCGGTTGAGTATATTTACAAACCCAATAGCGGACCTGCGGCGACGCGTAACGTGGGCATTGCCAAGGCGCGGGGGGAGTTTGTTGCGTTCTTGGATTCGGATGATCTTTGGGAACCGGCCAAGATCGAAAAGCAGTTGCAGTGCTTTGAAGAGAATCCGCAAGCGGCCATGGTGTCGTCGAATTTTCGGTATATTGACGGCAAGGGGCGGATCATTAAGGACCCCGGTTCGGAACCCGGATACCAGCCGAGCGATTTTATTATTAAAGACATGTTAAGGGTCCGGTTTCCGTTTGCAACGCCGGCTTTTCTGATCAAAAAAGAAATTTTTGCGAAGATCGGCACTTTCAATGAGCGTTTAAGGATTTCAGAAGACCTCGATTTGCTGATTCGGATCGGGACCAATTACCAGGTCGGATACGTCGATGAGGTTTTGGTATCCGTTCGCATGCATGACAGCCATTCGATGCGCGAAACGCCGCGTTATCAGATTTGGCTGAATTCTGTTACGGTGTACCGGTCTCACGAAAAGCTCATCAGCCGTGTCGTTGACAGGCCTCAGCAATTCTTTGCGAACTTTTACGCGCTGGCGGGTAACAGTGCTTTGTTGTCGGGAAAACGACTCAAAGCTTTTGAGTTGTATC
>JAEUSC010000394.1 GCA_016789035.1 Candidatus Omnitrophota bacterium | reverse complement strand
GTCTGGGTGGAAGTTCGGGAATCATGATGGATGACCTTATGGCGGGAGTCTACACGAACATCGTTATGCATATGGCCATGCGGTTTTCGGCCATCAGTTTCTAATTTTTTGTATCTGTATGCGTGAAAGGAGACGTCTATGAAGTCAGGAAATCCTGTTCTCAATGAAAGAGTTTTTACCCAAGTGGGCAGTGGTGTCCAGGGCGATGTAATGACAATTCAAGGTGCTGTGACTAAAACTTTTATACTCTTGGCCATAACTTTGGCAACGGCGGTATGGATGTGGAGTGAGTTAATGACTCCGCAATCGTCGTTATTGCCGTATGTGAAGCCGATTTCGCTGGTAAGCGGCATTCTGGGTTTTGTCACGGCAATGGTGACGTCCTTTAAAAAAGAATGGGCGCCTGTTACAGCTTGGATTTACGCGGTATTAGAAGGTGTGTTTTTAGGAGTAATAACAGTGTTCTTTAATCAAGCTTATCCGGGAATTGCCATGGAAGCTGTGGCATTAACGTTTGGAGTGCTATTTTGCCTTTTAGCGGCATACCAGGCTGGGTTTATCCGTGCTACCCCGACGTTTATGCGCGTGATTGTTTCAGCGACGATGGCGATTGCTCTGGTTTATCTTGTGAGTATGGTCATTGGATTTTTTGGAATCCAAATGCCTTTAATTTATTCCAGCAGCGGTATGGGTGTTGCGTTTAGTTTTGTGGTTGTGATTGTAGCTGCTTTAAACCTGGTATTGGATTTTAATTTCATTGAAGAAGGGGCTCGCGAAGGCGCGCCAAAATACATGGAGTGGTTTTCTGCCTTTGCATTATTAGTGACTCTAATTTGGTTATATGTTGAAATTCTCAGATTGTTGGCAAAGCTTAGCGATCGCCGATAATTTCTATTATCGTAAGACAAAAGGCCTCATGTAAATAACATGAGGCCTTTTCTTATTTCAGCAGCCATCGGTGAAGAGGCACGTATTTGGGTTCTTGCAAAGAGAGGATGCTTTGATAAAAGGTGACATGCCTGATATTTATTTCCACTGATTTAGTTTGGATAGCATTAATAAAGAACATGGATGTTGGAATGTGTCCTCGGGCTAGGGTGATATGTGCAATAAATGGACGGTTTTCTTTGGGGAATGAGTACAGGGTTTCTTCCACGGTATTAAACAACAACTGAAGTTTATTTTGCGGGTCACTAAGACCGAGCCATAAAATCTTAGGTGATTGTAAAGAAGGAAATGTACTTACGTTGGAGGTTTTGACGCTAAAAGAGTTAGTCGATTCTAAAGATGGCTGAAGGGCCTTAGTAATGTGTTCAATGGAGTCAGCAGAAATGCTTCCTAGGAACTTCAGTGTTATATGACAATTGTCCGGATTCACCCATTTGAGGTCTGGAATGATTCCTTTAATTTGAGATTGCAGCGTTGAAATATAATCTACACAATCTAAGGAGAGATCGACGGCAATAAATGTTCTTACCTGATCTATCATGGTGGATGTCCCGCAGGTCTCCATATTAATGATCCATGGCAGATAATAATAACTTTAAGGCTTTGTCGCAGGCTTGCCTCTTGATTTGCAAGCGTGAGCCTTTAAAAATGTAACGCTTAGTCAGCAGTTTTTCTCGACTTCTTACGGCGATAAACACCAAGCCAACGGGCTTTAAACGAGTGCCACCACCCGGTCCTGCAATGCCGGTGATACCAATGCTAAAATCGGAATTAAACAGGTGTGCTGCGTTAGTGGCCATCAATTGGGCTACGGGTAGGCTGACAGCCCCGCGTTCTTTAATTAGAGCCTCAGGAATACCCAGAAGCTTTGTCTTGGCTTTATTGGCATAACAAACAAGGGAGGCGGTAAAAAATGCAGAGCTTCCGGGGATGTTGGTCAGCGTGTGAGCAAGAAGTCCGCCAGTACAGGATTCCGCCAGGCAAACCGTCCATTCACGAGTGATGAGCTTGTGGGCAATTTTCACTTTAAGTTGCATGTTATTAGAATATATTAGTTTACGTTTCCTGATTTTTTAAGGGCTGCAAATTTCGAGGCATTATAGGCCGGGATAAATTTCTTGACAAGATATTATATTTCCAATATATTGACCCAATGTTATTCCTATCTTGAGACGATCAATCCTTTCGTGAGGAGAATTTAAATGAATCCGATGTTTTCCCCTATTCCTGAAGTGTTGGATGAGTTGCGTGCTGGCCGTATGATTGTTGTTATGGATGATGAGGGCCGCGAGAATGAAGGTGATTTATTAGTCGCAGCTCAGTTTGTGACGGCAGACATTATCAATTTTATGGCTAAGTATGCTCGGGGTCTGGTTTGTGTGCCTATGGAAGAAGAGCAGTTAAACCGTCTGGATCTTCATCCGATGAAAGACGATGCCTTAAGTCATAAACATCAGCGTTGCAATACGGGGTGGGCCATTTCTGTTGACGCTGCCCAGGGAATCA
>JAEUSC010000318.1 GCA_016789035.1 Candidatus Omnitrophota bacterium | reverse complement strand
AAGGCCAGGTCCAAAGCCTTTCTACGATTTTCTGCTTCCGCGACTGATTTTTTCTGTTCCGACATAAAAGCCTCCAATTTTGGAAAATTTGAACGTTGAATTATACCTTCGGGGGAATCTATTGTCAATGAATTCCACGTGAGGGAATGGAATGGAAGTGGTTGATAAAAATGAGGTTATAATCACCTCACCCTTTGCCTATTTTCTTAAACCAGACGACGCTGTGGGACTTAGCTGTCTTTTCATAAGAATATTGCAACGCCGGAAATAATTTTCCGACACCGGCAAAAAGACCATGGTCATTGATCCAATTAGCATATTGCACATATTCCGGATAATTGGACAAATGATTCTCCTCGGTTTTGGCCCTTACATAATACACCAGCGATACAACTGTCATACTTAACATCTGCACAAATACGCCTTTCATACCCCATGTCGAACAAAACGGCATTGAGACCATCCACCAGCTTAACACTTTACAAATATAAGCCGGATGCTTGGTATATCGATATGGTCCGCCGGTAATCAATCCTCGGTAGGTCAAATTGGACATACGATATCCAAACGCGACTGTTGCCAGGGCATAGACTGCTGTCAAAAGCAAAATCATCACGGCCCATCCATATGACATCAGCGGATAAGCCCGTAACCAGGTCTCCCAAGACATTTCGCTTTGCGAGGGCAGAAGACCAAGCCCCATAACCGCATAAAACGGACTATAACAGGCCAAACATGACCACCACCCAAAAGGAGTTGGCTCCGTCGACTGAATGTGTGTATTCAACAGCTTTATTGCCCAAAAATATCCTAACACACCAAACAAGACATCAACGGCATAAAAAATATCAAGCCAATGGTTAAAGATAGAAAGAAAAAACGGCTCGCTACTTTGCCAAGTCAGAATTCCTTGCACATAGCTGACAAGGAATCCCACCATAAACGGCAAAAAAAAGGCTTTAATAAACCAAGACTTAAAATACTCAATCAACACCAATCTTTGACATTCTTTCCAACGTCCTAATAACAACCTTCCCACTTGCCAATATTCATCATAAGGATTTTCCTGTGATTTATCCGCCCACCAAAAATAAACAGCACAAACGATTAAGAATTCCCATCCCGCCTGAGTGATCCAATGGAAAAACGGGGCGTAAAAATGAACCGCTTTGGCACTCACCCAATACATTGGAATTGTGAGATAACAAAATAAAATAAGCCCAAATGTGCTGTATAAACAAATCAGCTTGGTCAAAACCCTCGGCCAACGGTCTTTTGCGGTAACCCCGCTGAACCTTCCGATCGCTGGCTTTGCGTATCGAAAAAAATCCCTCAGAATCAACGGAAACACAGCAACGACAAGCGCCCCGAAAACCAAAACTCCCCACTCTAATCCCGTCAGGAAAACATGCCCGGCATAAATAGCCACCCAAAAGAACGCAACACTCAACATATTGATAAAAATATTGGATGATGATCCCGGTCGCCTCATCAGCCGACCCCACTGGAAAAAAGCATTTGCCGGATAAATGCCACGCTCGCGATTGCGGCCGTATCAACTTTCAATGTCGTTTCCCCTAAAGACACCGGGACAAATCCTTTCTTCAATGCTGTTTCCAGCTCCTGCGGAGTAAAATCCCCTTCCGGTCCGATCAGTATCAAAATTCTAGAAAATGGTTTTATCCCAATGCAAACATCCTTTAAAAGTTTTCTATTTCCCGACAGACACGGAATCAATCCCAATGTTTTCTCATCTAATCCCGCAACCACGTCAGCGAATGCTTTTTGTTCCTGCACAACCGGGACGGTTGTTCGGGCCGATTGCTTGGACGCATTGACCGCAATCGTTTGATACCGAAGACTTTTACGCTGGCCTTTTTCCTCTTTCCAAATGACTTCTGTGCGAGCCGTCCGTATCGGAATGATCTCATCCACACCTAATTCCGTACATTTCTCGACAATCATTTCAAATTTGGCCTTTTTAGGAACAGCACATGCGAGCACAACCGACAGGGCATTGATTTTTGTGGGGTGCCGTTCGGTGATACGGACAATCACTTCCATTGCTGAAATCGACTCAACCATACCCGTCACTTCGTCACCTTGACCATTAAACAATTCTAAATGGTCTCCCTTAACCATCCGTAAAACATTCTTCAAATGATGAATCTCGCCGGGGTTTTGAATTTTAATCTTCTGGGGGGAAAAATCGCTATT
>JAEUSC010000285.1 GCA_016789035.1 Candidatus Omnitrophota bacterium | reverse complement strand
TCCGTCTGTTTGGGGTTGAAGCACCTAGCCGCATTTTTATTTTGGGGGCAGACTCCCGGGGAAGAGACATTTTCTCGCGGATTTTATACGGCGCGCGAATTTCGTTGTCGATCGGAATTATCGGGGTGGTGATTTCATTTGTGTTGGGGATGATCATCGGGGGAATCGCAGGGTATTGCGGGGGATGGGTGGATAATTGGCTCATGCGGATCTGCGAAATGCTTATGATGGTCCCGGGTTTCTATTTGCTGCTGGCCTTTCGGGCCGCTGTTCCGGATAGTTTTAATTCCGTGCAAACGTATATTGTCATCGTAGTGATCCTTTCCATGATCGGGTGGCCTTCATTGGCTAGGATCATCCGCGGTATGTGTTTGACGCTGCGCGAAAGAGACTATGTCTTGGCGGCGAAACTCATGGGAGTTTCCGACCTGAAAATCATTGTCACACATCTGTTGCCGCACACGGTCTCCTATACAATTTTTGCCGTAATGCTTGCCATTCCCGGATACATTCTGGGAGAATCGGCTTTGAGTTTGATTGGGCTCGGCATCCAAGATCCCTATGCCAGTTGGGGAAACATGCTGACCGATGCCATGAGTATTGTGCGCATCCAATTAGCTCCGTGGATTTTATGGCCCGTCCTTTTTATTTTTGCGACCGTACTTTGTTTTAATGTGATCGGAGATGCGTTAAGGGATTGCCTGGACCCAAAGCTGTCCTTATCGAAGGAAAGGCGATCATGAACTCCGTACTCTTGCAAGTCAATAACCTGACGGTATCGGTCGCGGATAGGCCACAACGGAGATTACTCAATCAGGTCTCTTTGAGTGTGCCAGCAGACAGTATTGTGGCTCTTGTTGGTGGCTCGGGGAGCGGAAAAACCACAGCGAGTCTGAGCGTGATGAGATTGTTGCCCCCGGCCTTGGTCTGCAGTGAAGGTCAGATATTCTTTAAGGGTGTCGATCTGCTGACTATCCCAGATCAAGACGTTCTGTCTGTTCGAGGTAAGGACATTGCGATGATTTTTCAGGACCCGATGCAAGCCTTTAACCCAGTTTTAACTGTCGGTGCTCAAGTATGTGAGGTTTTTCAGGTGCACACGGACTTGCCGAACGCGATGATTCGTCAGAAAGTATTAGAGACGTTTGCCCAAGTTGGACTGGATGATCCATTAAGAGCTTTTCGGAGTTATCCTCACCAGTTAAGCGGGGGGATGCGCCAGCGCGCCATGATTGCGCAGGCGGTTGGGGTATCACCATCACTTCTGATTGCGGATGAGCCCACCAGCAGCTTGGATGTGACTTTACAAGCTAAGATTCTGGACCTTTTTATTCGATTAAAAGAGGTTTTGAGGATCTCCATTATTTTGATTACTCATGATTTGGGGGTTGTCAGGCATGTGGCCGACCACGTTGTTGTGCTTTCCGAAGGTCAGGTGGTCGAAAGCGGACCGGTTAAGGACATTCTTTCTCATCCGAAGCATAGGTACACTCAACAATTGATTGGAGTGCTCTAGGTTTGATGTTGTGTCAGCTGAATAACGTAAGTAAACGGTTTTTATTACCATCGGCTTCCCTGTTTGCGGCGCGAAACACAGTACGTGCCGTCGACCGTATTGATTTGGACATTGCTCACAGAGAAACTTTATCTCTTGTTGGCGAATCCGGGAGCGGCAAGACTACACTTGGGCGCATCATCGCGGATTTGTACCGTCCGGATCAAGGGACGGTGTTTTACAAGGGGGAAGATATTCGAAAGATGTCGAGGCGCAAGTACGGGAATTTTCGGCGTTCGGTTCAGGTTGTCTTTCAGGATCCCTTTAGCAGTCTGGACCCTCGATTTAATGTGCAGGCTCTGTTAAAAGAAGCATTTACGCTGCAACGGACTATTAATAAGCAACAACAGCGCCATCTTATGGGCGAAATGTTAAAAGCTGTGGGACTTTCTGATGACGTCATAATGCGCTATCCTCACGAATTTAGCGGCGGTGAGCGCCAGCGGTTGGCTATTGCCCGGACGTTACTGTCTGATCCAAAGCTGGTCATCTTAGATGAGGCTGTGTCATCTCTGGATGTGTTGGTCCAAAAGCAGATCTTAGATTTGCTTAATGATTTGAAAACACGTTTTGACCTGACATATGTTTTTATTTCCCATAATCTGCGTGTTGTCACTCAAATCTCTGATAGAATAGCCGTCATGTTTAATGGCAAAATCGTGGAAATCGGCCCGGCGCGGGATGTAGTTACCAGGCCACAGCATCCTTACACGAAAGAATTATTGGGTGCGGCCATGGAATATAAAACCCCACCAGGCAAAAGAGATTGGGTCATGTCTTACGAGAGTTTGGGACAAATGGTCTCTCCAGGACATTGGGTTATGAACATCAGTTAAATACAGGAGTTGCGGTGAGCGATTTTTTCTATCGAACATTAAATCGGTTTACAGGCTATTTTGCCATTTTGGTTCTTTTTTTCCTTTACGCATTGTCGGCCAGCGTTGAAATCAAAGACTTGGATCTCTGGTTGCACCTAAAAATGGGCAAATTCATCGTCGAACATGGATTTGTCCCACAATATGATGTTCTTTCTGCTTCTATTGCCGGAAAGCCGTGGATCAATCATGAGTGGCTTTTCCAGGTCATTGTTTACACCATTAAAAATCTGTGGGGATTTGAAGGTTTAAGAGACATGCAGGTTTTTATTGTTCTGTTGACAGTCTTCTTGCTTCTATTGCTGGGCTATAGCGAACGGCGTCAGGGATTGATTGTGTTTCTTCTCATTCTCGTATTATTTAATTATCAGATGCGGTTTACCATCCGGCCTGATATTTATAGCCTGTTGTTTTTTGTTTTTTATATGCAGATGCTTTCAACAAGACTTTCCTCTCGATGGGCTGTGCCTATTTTCTTTCTTGCCCAGGTTTTATGGAGTAATATTCATGGGTTTTTCTTTTTTGGGCCAGTCCTGGTTTCGATGGCCATTATTGCAGAATTTATAAAGCGATATATCCCTCTTCCTTATGAATGGAATGCTTCGGGTCGGTTATCCGACGATGAGTACAAGCGACTGCAGCTGATTTGGTTTGTTGTTATTGGTGCGTGTTTGATGAATCCCTGCTTTATTGAAGGGGCGGTCTATCCCATCAAAGTCTTGATGAACATGACCGGTGACAATAAAATTTTCTTTAAGTATATTGTCGAGCTGCAAAAGCCTATCAAGTCCTGGCAGGATTTTTTTGTTTCAAACGGGGAGTATGTCCATTATCGTTTGTTAATTTTGATTTCTTTCCTAAGTTT
>JAEUSC010000260.1 GCA_016789035.1 Candidatus Omnitrophota bacterium | reverse complement strand
GTCGGAGTTCATCATTCATTGCCTTCACATTCTTTAAGAATTTCTAAGATGTCGATGTCGCTGATCTGCTCAAAATGATTGTAAAATCGGCCCACGCTTCCCAACATTTCAGGAACCCGTAGGCAAATAATCTCATCGGCGGTCTCTGACAACTGCTGCAACACTTGCTCGGGCCCCACCGGAAATACCCCCACCAGTTTTCGCGGCTCTTCCCTTCGTATGCTCCATAAAGCCGCCTGGACAGTAGAACCTGTGGCAATTCCATCATCAATCAAAAGAACATCACGTCCTTTAAGGTTCATTTTGGGACAGACATTCCTGTAGATGCTGCTGCGCCGGCGTATTTCCGCAAACCTCTGCTTAGCCTCCTGAATTAAATACCGCTCGTCCAGACCAAGATGACGGATCAAGGCCTGATCCATAAACATTTCTCCAACCTCATTGACGGCTCCAATCGCGAATTCCGGATTAGAAGGAGCTCCCAGCTTTGTTGATAAAGCGATATCAAAGGTAACGTCCAGTCCATAAGCAACCTCCCGGGCCACCACCAATCCGCCCCGTGGAATTCCTACAACAACCATATGCGGGTCCTTATAAGGACATAAACTCTCCGTCAGCAATCGCCCCGCTTCTTTGCGGTCTCTAAATCGCTCTTGACTGCGCGATAAAATTCTCAATTTGGCTTGGATTGTAGGCATGACACCCATCCTGTCGCAAATTAGAAATGTTCTACCCCTAATGACTAAATCAAATGCTATACCCCCGCACGATCTTTAAACGGATATGTCCCTGGAGGTATTTCGGTTGGTTCATCAGGATCATTGGGAGCGTGGATTGGCTTTTTTGGCTCGACAGGAGGTTCTTTAAGCGGACGCTCATCGGGATCCGGAAAATCAAATTTATAATCAAAATAGGAATCAAATGTCATGGCATTTCCTTCCTTAGAGACTCGTGTTATGTTTGCTTACTTAAACCGATAGTTCTATCGATCCGAATGGTTAACTCGCACTCCATTCGGGGAATGGCCCTTTCGCCGGGAGCAATAAACTCTTCCTGAAAATCTTTTTTTTGCAGACAACGGCCTTTGAGTTGATACCCGTCGTTATTTTTCATATTCCAGACAATGAGAGTCAGGCGGGAATTTTTTTCGAGATTAGATAATACAATGGAAGAAAACCACCCCCGGATTTTAAGCTCCTCACCGGAAACAGGCTCAATGGTAATGATCGCCTCGGCCTGCATGTCCCATTCCCTTGCGGCTGTGACCAAAAAAATCACATGGGTCTTTGTATCGATTGCTGAAACTCTTTCAAGGACTGGTGCACTCATTTTCGTCTTCCTCCACGTAAGGTATTAATGAAGCATTGATATTAATCGTTTCCATAAAGTAGGGTCTTTTAATTTTGAAAGCATCTCAGGCCATTTTTCCTCAGTATCGTGCTTGGTCGTCCATGCCTTGGCTTCTTCTTTCATAAGCTGCAAGACCCTTGCTTCCTCGTCTTTATCCAACCAATATCCATGGTCCGCACAAAAATCCAGGCGAAGATCATAATCTCTATAATTAAATGCGTTCATAAATTGAAGACAAATGGGACATAGGAGTGCGCTTCGGTCTGTTTTAAAGACAAGGGTTCCTTTGACTTGATCACCAGGAAAGACTGTATTTTCCATCTCATCAAGCTTGGGGGCATCCAACCACAAGCCGCGGCAAACTGTACAACGCATAACATGAATGTCCCGAAAAGTCTCTGCCGACAATACCCGGAAACACCGCGGACACTTCATTTCCAAGCTGCTTTTTGAATCCTGTCCTTGGCCGCGCTCGTCCCGACGTTTAGGATGGTTTTGAGATCTCTGGGAAATCCGGACGAATGTCTCTTCCCGCATTGTTGAGTTCTTGATTTTTCTTTCCGGCATTTCGTTTCCTCCCGATACTGATGAGAGAAGTATACAGAAACTGAAATGAATGGAACGTGAAAACTATATTAAGACTTTTTTAATTTGGGATTAAAACGTGGGTTCACGCAGGATCAGTGAAAAGTGGCAACACACGCAGCTGTTAATTCTCGTCTTTGATAAGACAAACCGTTTTAAACCAAAACGCATTAACGGCCCGGGCAATCTCCAAACATTGTTCATAATTTTCTGGTTTCTGAATATAAGCACTCGCCTGAAGATCATAAGCAGCCTGAATATCATCAGGCGAATCCGAGACCGTCAATATCAAGACGGGAATGGATCTTAAACAGGATTCCTTCTTAATTTCGGCTAGAATCTGCCTGCCGTTGAGACGGGGCAGATTCAAATCCAAAAGGATCAAGTCGGGACGGCGGACTTGGACGTACTGTCCTTCTTTACGCAAATAACTTAAGGCCTCCTGGCCGCTTGAGATAACAACCATTTCCTTAAGCAGAGGACAGCCTTCTTGAAACGATTCCTTGGTTAATAAGGCATCTGCAGAATTGTCCTCGATCAATAAAATCTTAAATTCCTGAATGGACATTGAGACTTTCTTTCTTCGGAATAGTAAAATAGAAGGTAGCTCCGTGACCGAACTGTGATTCAACCCAAATTCTTCCCCCATGATTATCGATAACCTTCTTGCAGATGGCCAATCCAATTCCGGTGCCCGGGTACTCATCTTCCGTATGCAGCCGGCGGAAGATGTCAAATATTTGGATGAAATAGTCTTTAGGAATGCCGATTCCGTTATCTTTAATTGAAAAAATGTGTTCATCTTCAATGAGTTGAGAATGAATGTCGATTACGGGCGCATTTTCAGACCGGAACTTTAACGAATTTCCGATCAAATTCTGGAATACTTGAGCGAGCTGGCCTTCATCCGCAAAAATCTGCGGCAGACCTTTGTAATTGACGGTGGCCTGAGCT
>JAEUSC010000393.1 GCA_016789035.1 Candidatus Omnitrophota bacterium | reverse complement strand
AACTCGCCGCAGGATCAATATCGACCGCTAATTTCTTGGCGGAATTCGCAATGATCTGCCCAAGATCATCCATCTGATAGAAATCAAGATGATAGAAAATTCCAAAACGATCCCTCAACGGGGAGGCCAGAAGGCCGCTGCGTGTTGTTGCCCCTACCAAAGTAAACGGTTTTAAATTAAAGTTAATGGTCTTAGCGTAGGGACCTTTATCGACAACAAAATCAATTTTAAAATTCTCCATAGCAGGGTAAAGAAACTCCTCAACCGTCTTTGACAAGCGATGGATTTCATCAATAAACAAAATATCACCCCGCTCCAAATTAGTTAGGATCCCAATAAAATCCCCTGCGCGTTCAATCGCCGGCCCTGAGGTAATTGTTATGCGCGCACTCATCTCATTGGCGATGATATTGGCTAACGATGTTTTGCCCAGCCCAGGAGGACCTGAAAACAGCATATGCTCCAACGGCTCTTGACGCTGCTTCGCAGCTGTCAAAGCCACGTGCAGATTATCAACAAGCTCCTTTTGACCCACAAAACTAGCCAGTGTCTCGGGCCTCAAAGAAAGACTGACGACCCGATCTTCTTCAGTTTCCTGGTTAAAGACTATGCGTTTAATATCATCACTCATGATTTAATTGGAAGGCTCAACTACCGAAGTATTACTTGAATCTGAGGTACGATCGGCGGTTGATCCTCCGCTCGCTGGCATTTCGTTAATTTTGTTGCGATGAACAACAATTTCTTCAAATGGCCGCTTTTGCACACACACAATCTCCTTGAGGCGGACCAGCTCCAAAACAGCAATAAATGTTACAATCACTTCCATCTTGTTTTGGGACTTCTCAAATAGCCCCCCCAGATGAATGTCGTCCTTTTCTAAAAGCGTATGTAAAATTTCGTGGATTTTCTGTTCGACCGTATACTCTTCCTGGGTGACCTGGTAAGTCATTTTCTCCGGAATTTTCCGCAGCGCCTGCGAAAGAGCGTTGATTAAGTCAAACAATGTCGCCTCAATCATGACCTCTTTAGCATCTTCCTTGATCTCGTTGATCGCTTGTTCATCAACAATGCGGGGAAAAAGGTCCTGGCGGTGCGACTCTTTATCTTTAAGCTGCTCGGCAATTTCTTTAAACTTCTTATATTCCTCCAAGCGCTTGACCAATTCGTCTCGAGGATCTTCCTCTTCTTCCTCTTCAGCCAAGGGATCGGCCGGAAGAAGCATCTTGGATTTAATATGCATGAGGGTTGCCGCCATGACCAAAAAGTCCCCGACAATATTAAGGTCAAGGGTCTTCATAGCATCGATATACTCTAAATATTGATCCGTAATCTCCGTGATAGGAATATCATAGATGTCGATGTCATTCTTCTTTATCAGGTACAAGAGAAGATCCAACGGTCCTTCAAACATTTCCAGTCGAAGTTTATAAACCATTTAGAACACGACCTCTCGGACTTCGGCGATAGTTTTTTGAGCAATGGCTCTGGCCTTTTTGGCCCCTTCATGAAGAATCTCAATCACTTTGTGGCGGTCTGATTCCAATGCCCGTCGCTTTTCTCTGACAGGCTTTAAAGCTTCGGACACGTTTTGAGCTAAAATCTGTTTGCATTCGGTGCAACCTTTTTGCGCCTGCGTACACCAGTAACGAACATCATTCGTTTGACTTCCCGCAAATGTCGAGTAATAACTAAAGACATTGCACTCATCCGGATGCCCGGGATCAGACTTCTTTATGCGTTTAGGATCAGTGAACATTCGGGACACTTTGGTTTTAATTTCTTCCTCAGTGTCCGAAAGATTGATGGCATTCTGATAGCTTTTACTCATCTTACGGCCATCAAGCCCCAAAAGACGCGGCGTTTTTGTCAGGATAGCCTCACAATCTTTAAAGACTTCCTTTTTATAAATAAAATTGAATCGCCGTCCGATCTCACGGCACAATTCCAAATGCGGCAACTGGTCTTCACCAATGGGGACAGCCTGGGCTTTGTACAACAAAATATCCGCAGCCTGCAAAACAGGATATCCTAAAAAAGCATAGGTTTGAAGATCCCGGGTCGTGATTTCGCGAAGCTGTTCTTTATAGGTTGGATTTCGCTCAAGCCAGCCGAGCGGAGTGAGACACGAAAAAATCATGTGCAACTCCAAATGCTCAGGAACATCCGACTGCGTAAAGAGAATAGACTTTTCTGGATCAATTCCGCAGGCCATCCAGTCCATAGCCATTTCAATGCCGTTTTGGGCAATCCCCTTACTTTGTTCATACTCCCCCATCAACGCATGCCAATCCACGACGCTAAAGATGCATTGATGAGATTTCTGAAGCTCAATCCAATTTTCAAGAGCGCCCACCCAGTGCCCCAGATGGAGCTTTCCCGTTGGACGCATACCGCTAAACACAACTTTTGTCATAAGTCACAATCCAAGAAATTACAATTTGCGCGCGATTTCTTCAACCTCAAAGGCCTCGATAATATCGCCAACCTCAATGGTAGAAAAATTGTTAATCACAATCCCGCATTCAAAACCTTCGCCCACTTCTTTGACATCGTCTTTGAAGCGTTTGAGCGAACCAATGTTTCCGGTAAATACGATTTGCCCATTACGCAAAATTTCAATACTTGATTTGGATTTTATCTTTCCTTTTTGAACATAACAACCCGCGACAATCCCTGACTTACTTAATTTCATGACCTGGCGGATTTCGACACGGCCAAGGAATTTACGTTTCAGTTTAGGAGCCAGTAACCCTTCCAGTGCCTGGCGAAGGTCATTAACGGCATCATAGATGATCCGGTACTTACGGACGTCAACACCCGCCTTTTCCACTTCCTCGCGGCCTTTGGCATCCACCCCAATATTAAAAGCGATAATAATCGCATTGGAGGCCTTGGCCAATAGCACATCTGATGTGTTAACCTCACCTACGCCGGTATGAATGAATTTGATTTTAACTTCGTCGCTGGGAATTTTTAAAAGCGAATCACGGACAGCTTCGAGCGAACCATGAACATCCGCTTTGAGAATAACATTCATCTCTTTGACGCTTCCCTTCTGAATATTGGTATAAAGATCTTCACGCGTGATTCTGGTCTGAGAACTTAACCTCTGTTCCTTAAGCTTCTCGGAACGGGTAAAGGCAATATCGCGTGCCTGTTTCTCATCGTCGACAACGTAAAACATTTCCCCAGAATCCGGAACCTCGGGGAGTCCTAAAACTTCGACCGGCTTTGAGGGTCCAGCCTCTTTCAAAGGACGGGCG
>JAEUSC010000154.1 GCA_016789035.1 Candidatus Omnitrophota bacterium | reverse complement strand
ATCGGATGGTCAAGTCCCTGACGAGCAATCATCTTGTAACGGACGCCCGTCGTCTTTCGAAACGGAAGATTAGGAACGTGCGGTTTAAGCCACTCGGGCAAACGGCTTAAATCAATCACCCCGGCATTCTTACCATATTTATTCTCAAGAAACTCCAACAGAAAATAGGAATTGAATCCCTCCTCCATCCAGATCTCTTTATAACTGTCAATACCCAAAATATTGTAAAACCACTGATGGCCTGTTTCATGGGCGATAAGAAAACTGAAATAACGTTGCAAAAACCGGGGCAAATCATAGACCCTGGAATCGATAAAAACCAAATTCGACATTTGCTCTCCGCCATAACCTAGCGTGACAGGCGCAATGCTAAATGTCTTATAAGGGTAGTCGCCAAATTTCTCGGAATAAAAATCCATCAACTGCAAAGCCGTGTCCAACGCCTCGCGCCCTCTTTTTTCCCGACCGGGAAGATAGTATGCCTTGACCGTTGTAATGTTGTGCTTACCTTCCACCACCCTGTAGTCCGGACTCATGGCCATTGTGAATTCTCTTACCGGAAGAGGGGTTTCGATTTCCAAAATTTTGTCCGACCCTTCCGACGTCTCTCTAACCAAATCACCCGTATGAACAACAACCTGATTATTGGCAACCCGCAAACGCACTTTGTATAATGCGGCATCTGCAAAAAATGGACGATGAAACGGATAAAACGGATAATTACTCCATCCCTCATCGGTATAAACAGCCAAGATAGGATACCAGCGCGAAAGGGCAAAAATATTATTGTGCCAGCCAAACCGGCCGTAGGCCTTTGGAATGCAAACCGTGTAATTCATTTCAATTGTTACCGGCTCGCCACCAGCCAGCGGCTTAGGCAGACTCACTTTTAAAATGGTTTTATCATCCCCGTTAACGGAGAACGCCAAGGGCTTTCCATCCAAAGAAATACTGACGATTTTGACCGGATCAATAGGAAAACCCTCGGGAAAGGGGTCAGCTTTAAAATATCCCGCATATCGCATCATGAACGATTTTTCGCGCGGGGTGTAATGCCTGTTGGCATAGAGATGAAAGTATAATTCATCGGTGGGATTAGCCGTAGGATTAGTAAAAGAAACCTTCTGCTTGGCGGAAATGACTTTCTCATGGCTATTGATGACGGCATCAATCTGATAATCAACCACGGGCAGGCGCCCAGGCTTTAAAAGTTCTGCATGACTTTCCTTGATGGCAAAAAGAACATTGGTCAAAAGCAGAACCAAAATAATCATCCGGTGAACGCGGTCAGTCACCCTACGGAATAATGAAGACATGAGTGTCATTCTTTCTTAGGAACAATGGTTTTGGATGCCAGCCGCTTTTTCTGAACACCTTTAAGATACTGACGGAACTGCTCATCAGCGAGCAGACTTGCGAGATCCGCGTCGGCATACAAGTGATCGAAATCATCATAGCCCAATTCAATGGACTTCTTGATTGCACTGAGCGCCGCAGATTGCTCATTGACTAGCGCATAACTGCAGGCCAAATTGTAAAATATCACCGGGTCATCAGACCGCATCCGCGACAGTTTCTCGTCCAGAACGAGACCTTCTCGGTACAACCCTTTTTTGGTATACAAGTCTGCCAGCGCCATAAGGGCCTCAATAAAATCCGGCGATTCCTTGAGAATGCTTTCATAAAAGCGGATTTCAAAATCGATGTCATTATCGCGGGATGATTTCGGCATACTCTCCTTGAACACAGCGCTCGTATTTCTTGAAGATCAACCTTTACCGCGGCTCTTAGCCAAATAAATCTTCATTCGAGCAATCGCCTCTTTTAAATTTTCCAGACTGGAGGCATAGGAAATCCGGACGTATCCTTCGCATGACCGCCCGAAGGCCACACCCGGAACCAGCGCCACCTTTTGTTCATTCAGGAGATTTTTGGCAAAATCCATGGCTGTCTCTCCTGTTGTCTTAATGGACGGGAAGGCATAAAATGCTCCTTCAGGCATATGACAGGACAAGCCAATTTCGTTTAACTGTTCCACAATAAACTTCCGGCGTCGGTCATATTCCATCTTCATGCGCTGGACTTCCTTAAAACCATTATTAATCGCCTCGCGAGCCGCAATCTGTCCGGTAATAGATGCACAGAGCATGGTGTACTGGTGAATTTTTGTCATGGCTGCTACCACATCCGCAGGACCGCAGACCCAGCCTATGCGAAACCCCGTCATTGCATAGACCTTAGAAAAACCATTAAGATAAATGATTCGGTCCTTCATTCCGGGTAAGGTGGGAAGCGGTGTATGATTATAATCATAGGTCAGTTCGTCATAGAGCTCATCAGAAATGATGATTATATCCAGCTTTTTGGCCATGGCTGCCAATGCCAGCAACTCCTGTTTTGTGTAGGAACCGCCGCTCGGATTGGACGGATACCCCAGCAAAATCGCCTTAACATCTTTGGAATAGGCTTTTTGAATGTCCTGCGCTGTGATCTTAAACTTATTTTTGGGTGATGTGGGGATCGTCACGGCCACACCGCCGGCCAGATGGACGACCGCCGTGTAGGCCACATAATAAGGCTCGGGAACCAGTACCTTGTCACCAGGATTTAAAATCGCTCGCATCGCTAAATCCAAGGCTTCACTCACCCCAACGGTAATCAGAATCTCTTCTTCAAAATCATAATCCAGCTTGTATTTAGCATTCAAATGTTTGCTGATCGCCTGGCGCAATTCGGGCATACCCTTATTGGATGTATAGGATGTGGAACCCTGTTCCAGCGACGAGATTGCTTTCTCGCGAATATGCCATGGGGTTACGAAATCCGGCTCTCCGACCCCGAGAGAAATCACGTCTTTCATGCCCAGAACCAAATCGAAAAAAGCCCTGATGCCTGAGGGGGGTAATTCTTGTACTCGTTTAGAAATTTGCATTCCGATGTCCTTTTTACGGCGAAATGTTCAATCGTTTATGTTTAATGCTTTTTTTAAAAATCTGCCCTTCTTCTTTATAAGTCTTCAGCAAGAAGTGCGTGGCCGTCTGGCGGACGTTAGGCATGGGTGATAGTTTGGACGCCACAAATTCCGCAACCATCTGTATAGAATCCCCTTCCACAACCACCAATAAATCATACCCACCGGAAACCAGATAGCAACTTTTTACCTCGGGGAAATTATAGATACGCTCTGCAATCGAATCAAAACCCAAGTCCTTTTGCGGCATAATGCCCACTTCAATTAATGCGCGCACAGAATTTCTTCCGCCGTTTAATAATTCTTTATTGATGACAGTCTTGTACTGCAAGATAATTCCGCCATCTTCATATTCTTTAATTGCCTTTTTAACTGACTCCGGCGACTTCCCGCATAATTTGGAAATTTCCTGCGGTGTGCGCCGGGCATCCTTGGAAAGTATTTCTAAAATTTCATCCATACACGCTCCTTAGTTGACAGGCCTAAATCTATCGGGCCATTGGCTGTGAAGTGCCTTTCAAGGCTTTCATCGCCTCATTTTTATATTCCAATCGCTTAATGCGAACCTTTAAAATTGTGATATTTTCCGTTAAATTGGAAATTTCATCATTCAGTGCGCTGTTGGCAGCATCCACGGCGGAAATAGACTCGATAAGCTTCTTGATCCGATTATTTTCGATCCCCATTTTTTGAGATTTTCGATATTTTAAGACTTTCCCCTTAACCTCATCGGTACTTTTTTGAACATCGATCTTCTGCCGCCTTAAGATTTCAATTGTATCCTCCAAGGACACACCGGAAGTTCCTTTTAATTCCTTTTGCTGTTCTTCCATTTGCCGCAAATCTGTACGTGACGATTCAATTTCCTTTTTCACCTGCTCGACGCGCGGGTCAAGTTTCATGCCGCGCGACTTTATGGCGAGGATTTTTGCAGACAGATCTCTCAATTTTTCTTCATTGCCGATGATCTTCGCTTCCAAAATATTACGTTCCTGCTGAAGGGCAAGTCTTGCGTCAGAAAGGTCTTCAATCCCCATCATTTTAAGTTTAAGCCGTGTCACGTCTATTTTATCCTGCAAAAGCTGTATATCTTTTCGGCATTGCGCCAATTCGTTATCTCTCTGGACCTGCGCATTTTTAAAAGCCCCTTCTTTTCTACCGACGCTGGCCTTCCATTTCTTCTCATCCAACAACTCTTGTTGTGCGCTGATCTTAATTTGGAGATCCTGTTTTCTAGATTGAGATGCTACGTACTCGCTGGTTAATTTCTCAATGGCAAGCTCCAATTTTTTTTGTTCGATCGATAACTTCAAACTCCGCGCCATTTCTTCGTTGGATTTCAGTCGCATGGCATCAAAATCTTTCTGCCATTGCGGTTTATACGGCTCGCGGCGTCCTTCGATACTGACCTCTTTAAACAATTCCTCTTTGACTTCCTGCACTTGTGTGGAATCAACAACAGGAACTTCTTGTGCAAATAGGTTGCCCGCATACATTCCAAAAATGATGCAAATTGGTATCAATGCGATTTTTTCTATTTTCATACCGGGCACATTATAACGATCGCTAATTTAAAGGGCAAGGCTTTCCTGGAGCTTAGATAAATCCAATGACCGCTCGTTTTGCTCAGTTTTCCAACATCGCTAACATTAAAAAAACAGACCTCTAAAAACTTTTAACCATTTCTGCAAAGACTTAAACGCAAGCTGTCGCAGAAGTTAAGTTGTGCGTGGGGGGCAAAAGTTTCTTCAAATATTGCGACCGCAACTGGTAGGTCAGATCACCGATACGCCCCAGCTGCATGGTTTTCCCATCAACTTTGGTCACCGGCATGATCCCGATCAATGCATTGGTCAGAAAAACCTCATCGCTGCCCAGGATGTCTTTGACGGAGGGCTTGGTATTGCGC
>JAEUSC010000093.1 GCA_016789035.1 Candidatus Omnitrophota bacterium | reverse complement strand
GAGGGTAACCACAATTATCGTGATGACGATCTGACAACGTTGGCATGCAAGCCTCTAAACCTTTACGGAGAATCGAAGCAAAAATTTGATCAGTGGATTTTGGACCGGGACTTGCAGACAAAAGTGGTGGGACTCAAGTTTTTTAATGTTTTTGGCCCCAATGAATATCACAAAGGTGAAATGCGAAGCGTCGTGGCGAAGGCTTTCGATAGAGTTGTGCGGGAAGGAAAGATTTCTTTATTTAAGTCTTACGACTCCCGGTATGCCAACGGTGAACAAAAAAGGGATTTTATTTACGTTAAAGATGTGGTTGATGTGGTAATTTTTCTTATGAACAATCCCGAAATAAATGGGATTTTCAATGTGGGAACAGGACAGGCGCGGACTTGGAATGACCTGGCGGAAGCATTGTTTGAGGCTGTGGGCAAAGAGCCGAAAATTGAATATGTCGAAATGCCGGAAATCCTTAAAGGAAAATATCAGTATTTTACTCAGGCGGACATGACTAAATTACGAAATGCAGGTTATCGTAGACCGTTCACTGAACTTGAGACCGCCGTCAAAGATTACACGGGTTATTTAAAAGATCATCGTCATTGGTAGTCAACTATCTTTTAAGGGGGAATTTGAACAATGGTGATGTTTTTGATTATGGGGCTTGTTGCAATTGTCGCTCTGTGCGTCATTGTAGGTCTCTTCTATTTTGTTAATAACGAGAACGAAAAGAAGACGGCCTCCCAGGCCATTCCAATTGTCGATGTTTCAGAAATTAAGGAAATATCTTCGTCACTTTCAAAAGGTGGAAGCGTCCCTGTCGGTGGAGGAGAGGATTCGTTCGAGAAATACGGTGATTTGGCCAGTGCCAAATCCAAATTGGCCAATCTTGAGAAAGGCATAGCTCCCCCAGCAAACATTTCTGTTACAGATTCGCCCACTGATTCTTTGGCAGATCCCAATTCTTTGCCGTTAGCAGACTCTCAAGATCATAACACTACAGAAAAGGTTGTTCAATTAGAGGCCCAGCTTGCGATGATTTCTCAAAAGGCTATTGAACAGGCTGAGGAGGCGGTGAGTGTTATCGAGCGTTTGATGAAAGAAAACGAGCAGCTGAAAATGAATCAATCTGCTGTTTCAGGATTAATGAACGCTCAAGATGCGGCCTCTTTTCTTGAGATGAAAGAGCGCAATGTTTTGCTGGAAAATCAGCTAGACCTAAGTGTTTCCAAGGCATCTCAGTTGGAGATGCAGTTAACCCTGACCAAGAAAGAGTTAGGTCAGCAGTTATTGGAGGCTAATAGCATCATCGCCCGTTTAAAAATGGAAACCGAATCGCAGGAACGGATTTCTCAGGATGCTTTATATCGCACCTCTCAGGAACTGGAAACACTGCGGCAGACCACACTAAAACAGGCGAATGATACGCAAGAAGCGTTGATCAAAATCAAAGAAGAGAATTTGCTTTTAAAGGACGCCAAGAAACTTTTGGATGCAAAGATGTCGGTCATGGAAGATGATTTTAAGAATAAATTAGAAGAAGCCAAAGAAATTATGGCTAGTTTAGCAGCTGAAAAAGAAGAGTTGTCGTCGCAAATTGACTATCTTGAGAAAGATGTCTCCAAATATCGGGATCTGAATACAACCTTAATCGATAAAGCCAAGATCCTGCAGTATGAGCTAAACCGCCATCGTGCCCAGGCTTCAGGCCTGGAAAAGGTGTGTGAAAATTTCAAGATTCAAATGGAAGAGATGTTTCAACAAATGGAGCAGGCTAAGAAAGATAACAATCGTCTTCTTCAAGAGAGAATTAATCTTGAAGCAGGAGTTGTAAGTTTAAAGACGGAAAATTCTCGTCTTATTGAAAAAGATAAGACCTATCAGCAAGAGCTTGAGAAAACCAAAGAACAAATCAGCCGTTTTGAGAAAGTGTATAAAAGTTTTCAGTCGAATATTGGAGAAGTCAGCCAAAATGACCGTAACCAAGGCTGAAAAATTTTATACCAGCGGTCCGACATGCGTTTGACAGACAGGGAAATTGCCTTTCTTAAAGAGCAGATGGTTCAATCGTCAGAAAAACTTAA
>JAEUSC010000074.1 GCA_016789035.1 Candidatus Omnitrophota bacterium | reverse complement strand
GGATTCTGGCCTGGATATTGATTCCATGAAGATTGTTGCTCATGGAGTTAATAAATTAAGGAAGAAAGATAACGCGATCATTTTAATTACGCACTATCAGCGGCTTTTGAACTACATTCAGCCCGATTTTGTTCATGTTCTTTATGACGGTAAAATCATCAAGAGTGAAGGTAAAGAGCTGGCCCTTCAGGTCGAAGACAAAGGGTATGATTGGTTGATTAAATAATTTGTATGATTTCAGTGAGGTCTTTTGATGAGTACAGAAGGAATGACGATGACTGCTAAACCGCAAATCAAGAATCCGATTCTTGAACGTTTGAAGGACGAAAGTCAAAAAAGAATCGATGGTTCCGTGCCTTGGCTTTCTCAGCTGCGTCACCGCAGTTGGGAACGTTTCTCGGAAACAGGTGTTCCGACCACCCGTCATGAAGAATGGAAATATTTCAATCTTTCCGGATTACCATCTTTGATACAAGAGGTTGAGCATTCTGTTGATGCATCGAGTCATGATGTTAGTGATTATTTAGATCCCAACGATTTAAATATTGTTTTTGTTAACGGAGTTTTTTCCTCGAAGTTATCAAATATCAATCAAATACCCAACGGTATTGTGGTTGCTCCGTTGGCTGAATCTGTTGCATCGCAAGTTGGTCACATTAGCGATCTTTTTAATCGCACTTCAGTTAATGATCCCGAGCCATTTCTTTCATTGAACACCTCTTTATTTAAGGATGGGGCTTTCATAAAGATTGACAATAATGTCATCTTGGAAAAGATTATTCATGTTTTGCATGTCACCAGTCCATCAGGCAATAATGTGACTGTTTTTCCCCGTACGGTCATTATCGTCGGAAAGTCTGCTCAGGCATCCATTCTTGAGAGTTACGTTGCGATCAAGGATGGGGCTTATTTTATTAATCCTGTGACTGACATGCAGGTCGGAGAGAACGCGGTTTTGAATTATTATAAATGTCAGGCCGATGGTCCGAACGCTGTGCATATCGGCGCGGTCAGAGTTTTACAGGAGGCCAATAGCCAATTGGAAGCGTTTGCATTGACGGTTGGGGCCTCCATGGCCCGCAATAATATTTCGGTTGCGTCTGATGGAGAAGGTGCTGATTCAATTTTGGATGGACTGTATATTCTAAGCTCCAGCCAGCAGGTGGATAATCATACGCTAATCGATCACCGTAAACCCAATTGCACGAGTCATCAACTGTACAAAGGCATTTTGAATGACCAGTCGCATGCTGTTTTTAACGGAAAGATTTTTGTGCGTCCGATTGCTCAAAAAACCAATTCCTATCAGTTGAATAAGCATCTTCTTTTGGGAAAAGATAGCCGGGTGGATACCAAGCCGCAGCTGGAGATTTTTGCCGACGATGTCAAATGTACGCACGGGGCGACCATTGGTCAGCTCAACGAAGACGAGATTTTCTATTTTCAGACCCGCTGCATTAGCAAGGATGATGCGATCCGAATGCTGTCTCGAGGTTTCGTTGATGATCTTCTGGACAAGCTCAGGGACCAAAACGTTCGGCAGAAGTTAAGCCGTCTGTTATCCAAGAAAATCAACCTCTTAAGGTCTTAATGGAGTTGTCATGTCTTTGGATATTTCGAAAATCCTTGAGGAT
>JAEUSC010000068.1 GCA_016789035.1 Candidatus Omnitrophota bacterium | reverse complement strand
GTTTTATGCGCATCTGATGAACAATGAGCTTTTGGCTTATAGCGATCTTCCCAAAAGTGTTCAGTCGCTCATGAAGCCTTTTGAAGAATGCAAACAGCATTTGAGTTTGGCAGAAGGGAAGCGCAATGCGTCTGCATCTGTGCCTGCGATTGGTTGGAGCGCCAAGACAACCGGCATGGGATTGTCCTCTTCGGCGAAGCTATCGCAAATTCCTTATGTGCATGATGATCAGTTGGTGGTTAACGAGGTCTTTCCCGCGGGGAAACTGGATGTGGATCTTCAGCAGGTGGATTTACGTGCAACCAACAGTTGGCGTCTGCGTTTGGGAGAGATCCCGACGGCGGAAATGATTGAGCTGCAATTGGTCAATTCGATTGCACCTTTCGTGTTGTGCAATCGTTTATCCACAATGATGAAGCGCGACAATACCGGACAGAAGCACATCGTTAATGTATCGGCCATGGAGGGTAAGTTTCACCGGTTTACCAAGACCGATCGTCATCCACATACCAACATGGCCAAGGCGGCGCTCAATATGCTCACCCATACATCCGCGATCGATTTGGCTAACCATGGTATTTTTATGAACGCTGTTGATACGGGGTGGGTGACCGATGAAGACCCCGCAGCATTATCCTCTCGTAAGCAGGAGGTTCACGACTTTCAGCCCCCTCTGGACATTGTTGACGGTGCGGCCCGTGTCTGCGACCCTTTTTTTCACGGCATTCTGACCGGCAGCCATTGGTGCGGCCGTTTCCTCAAAGATTATTTTCCCTGCGATTGGTAAAACCTTTTGGGTCCAAGACTCTTTGGTGCAAATTTTGTTTCGCGCGGTATTGATACGATTTGCAAAAAATAAGTTTTGCCAATTGAGAAAGCGTGACTGACAAATATAATAGCAACCATGTCCTTCCATCGACTGTGCATCTTTGCTGAAATCTGTGTACTGATTGTGAGCTTGCTCGTTTGTGTTTCCCCTGCTTCGGCCGGGGCAACGTCTTTTGCGTCCAATGCATCTAGAGATGTTCCGGTTCTTTTATACCATCACATCGAACCGATCCAGAGTTCCTTCAATGCGCAAAGAAGACGCTGGACTATGACTCCGGAAAAGTTTGAATCGCAAATTCAATGGCTCATTAACCAGGGGTTTACCGTTGTCACGCTGAAAGAATATTTTGCGATAAAGAAAAAATCGGGTTTTATCAATGAACGGACCATTGTTTTGACGTTTGACGATGGATGGAAGGATCATTATTCAACGGTTTTTCCTCTTCTCAAGAAATATGGTTTGAAGGCTACGTTTTTTATTGTGGCCGGTTCTGTCGGAAGCTCTTCCTATATGGATTGGCCTCAGATTTTAGAAATGCAAGCGGCGGGAATGGATATGGAATCGCATTCTTTGACGCATCCTAAGCTGACGACCATTGATCGGAAGCAATCATTAAAAGAGATCAAGGAGTCCAAGCAGGTTCTCGAAGACCATTTAAAAGGACCGGTTTCGATCTTTGCATATCCGTTTGGATATTATGATCAGCAGATTATTCAAATGGTTAAGGATGCGGGTTATGACGCCGCCGTTACCGTCAGCGGTATGAACGCCGGGTATCTAATGCGTAAAGATAAGGCATTCACATGTATCCGTTATGCGCTGGAAGGGCGTGAAGATTTAGAAACTGTCGCACGGCTCAAAAGGTTTTATCCATAGGAAGATTATGAAGAGAATTATCGTAATTATCTTTTTATTTTCTGGTGTTTGGA
>JAEUSC010000052.1 GCA_016789035.1 Candidatus Omnitrophota bacterium | reverse complement strand
TGATGAGGCGATTGCGCGTTTTTATCAGAAAGGATAATTCTTATGGCAACTTTTAAATACGTAGCTAAAGATCAGGATGCCAGGACCGTCAGCGGAAAAATGGCTGCGGATGATCAGAGCGTTGTCATTGAAGAGCTGCGTAAGAGAAAGTTGACTATTATTTCCGTAGATGAGGACAAGAAGTCTGCGGTCGCCAAGAAGACAACACAAAGGGCCCGGCGGGTCAAGGCCGAGGACTTAGTTATTTTTACGCGTCAATTGGCAACAATGATTGATGCAGGTATTCCCATTATTCAGGCGATTGATGCTTTGCAGGAGCAAACGGTCAATCCAAGTTTTAAATCGGTGGTTATTCAAATTCGTGATGACATCCAGTTGGGGACAAGCTTGTCAGCTTCTTTTGCCAAGCATACGCAGGTTTTTGATGTTTTGTATATTAACATGATCCGCGTGGGTGAAACCGGCGGTGTTTTGACTGCCATTCTGGAAAGAATATCAACATATTTGGAAAAGACGGCAGCCTTGATGAGGAAGGTGAAGTCGGCGCTGATTTATCCCGCTGTGATTGTTTCCATGGCTCTTGTGATTACCACGGTCTTAATTGTTAAAGTTGTTCCTACGTTTGCCTCGATTTATGGATCCTTTGGCAAAGAGCTTCCGTTTATGACGAAAATCCTCATTGATTTTAGCGCCAGTTTTTCCAGAATGCTGCCGTTCTATGTCGCATTCATCGTTGTTTCTGTTTTTTTATTGATCCGATTTCATAAAACGGAAAAGGGTGGGTTGATTATTGACCGCCAGCTATTAAGAATTCCTATTTTTGGTGATTTGATTACAAAAGTTTCGATCAGCCGGTTTTCCAGAACGCTTGCAACGCTCATGCAGAGCGGGGTTCCCATTTTAGAGTCTCTTGAGATTGTCGGAAAGACATGTGGAAATAAATTGTTGGAAAAGGTGGTTGAAGGCGTCCAATCCAGCGTGCGCGAAGGAGAAGGAATTGCGGGGCCATTGTCGAAAAGTGAAGTATTTCCTCCCATGGTTACGCGTATGATTGCCATTGGGGAAAAGTCTGGCCAAATGGAAAAAATGCTTATTAAAATTTCGGAGTTCTATGATGATCAGGTGGACGCCGCAGTTTCAGGGTTGACCAGTTTGATTGAACCTATCATCATCGGTGTCCTTGGTCTCGTTGTGGGTTTTATCGTCATTGCGTTATTTATGCCGATTATTAATATTACACAAATTATCAACGGTTGAGGATGATGCGAAAAGGAAAAGTAAAGGTTGTGGTCATGGTTTTTTGTCTTTGGTCTAGTTCATTGACCTGGGCAGCGATGGGAGATTTCAGACAAAAGTCTTTCGATGATTTCTCAAGGGGCTTTCAAGGATTAGTGGAAAGTACCGCCCGTTTGGAGGCAGAAAATAATCAGCAGCAGCGGTTGAATGATGAGCTCAAACGAAAATTTGATGTGTTAGCCAGGGATAGTAATCAGTCCAGATTGGATGGCGATCAATTGCAGAAGACG
>JAEUSC010000035.1 GCA_016789035.1 Candidatus Omnitrophota bacterium | reverse complement strand
TTAATAACAATGTCGCCTGATTTTATACCCTTAAGCACTTCCAATTCATTGACTTCAACATACGAAGCATCCCCAAATGTCAGCATTACTTCTCCATGCGTATGCCAAGGAGTTGTTTTAAATCCAATAAAAGTGTCCTGTTCCTTTCGCCAATTTTCAAAGCTTAAAACAGCACCATCAAGTATCGAAATCTCAAGCGCATCAGCCGATTTTCGAGAACATACAAAGCCAATCTTTGAGCTTAGTTTCTCCAATGCATCTAAATCATAATAGTGCATGTTTAATCTTCAACTAAATTGCTATTTATTGCGGATATTTGGCTTAAAAACTCTACCAAAGTCAGCACGTAGTGCTTCCAACAGCCAAACCTTATTTAACTTTCTTGGCAGAAATATTTACCACTCTTCCTTCTTTCCATACCGCCAAAGGTAAACCATTCTTCTTATGCTCTACTACAACCCCCTTTACCGCTTCGCGCATAGCTTTTTCGGCACTTTTATGCAATTTAATTTATTGGGCTTTTGTCATCTTGAATCGTTTCGTTTTAAAATGGATTCACATAATACTTCGTCAATAATCTCTACATCTTCACCCATACCTCTGACAATAACGTAGGGTTGAGTCGCAGCATTATCAATAATTGACCAGTAATCAGATAGGGTTTATATAATTGGATAAAATTATCAAAGCTTTTGGCAAATCGACGTTTTACATCTTGAGCGGGGACATTATGACCGCCTTTGGCAACTCGTTCTTTAATACGCGCTAAAGATAATTCTACTTTGGGCACCCAAAGATAAAAAATATGGATAACATAGCCTTTTGTTTTTAATTTCTTAAGAAAAGAAACATATGCGGTGCCTGATAAAGTCGATTCAAAAGCAAAATCAGCCTTTTGTTCTGCCAAATGACGAACTTGCTCCAATAATATTCTTCCAGCCTTGATAGCCGCTGATTCGGGTGAAAATGGAGCTAAACCAGAAGCTATTAGGTCCGCATTCACAAAATTCTTACACTTAGCATACAAAGGCAAGAATTGCTTAGCAAAGGTTGTCTTGTCCGCCCCATTCGGCCCTGCAATTATATAAACATTAGGATTGGTTTTGCTCATAAACCTTACTCAAGAATAGAATAAAAGTCGTATAGTAGTGCACCCATCAGCCAACCATACGTCTCAACAAAAACTTTCTTGGAAGTCATGAAACTGAGAACATCGGCTTGATTCTGCGTTAAGTTGTCTGGATTAGGCTTAATCATATTGGGCAAGTATAGCTTCAATTATAGAAATTGGCAATCAACGGTTTTCCGTTATAGGGCACCACTTTTTTCTGCGTATTACTCATTTAACAACGCCTCGACATCAAGCGGACGCGTATACATCGCAAGCTCGCCAGCGGGAGTGCGCGGCCACTCTTCACGCGGACGGTCACGGTATAGCTCTATTCCGTTATTATCGGGGTCACGCAGATAGATGGCTTCGCTTACTCCGTGATCCGCCGCACCGTCGATGGCAATACCGGCCTCAAGGACCCGTTGCAAAACATCGGCCAAAGAAGCCCGGTCCGGGTACAGTATGGCCAGATGATACAATCCCGTCGTCCCTGCCGACGGAGGCAGACCATCCTGGCTTTCCCATGTGTTCAGGCCGATGTGATGATGATACCCGCCGGCCGAAACAAACGCGGCCTGTGAGCCAAACCTTTGCTGCAGCTCAAAACCAAGAACACCGCAGTAAAATTTGACCGCCCGCTCCAAATCAGCAACCTTCAAATGCACATGGCCGATGGAAACTCGCGGATCGATTTTTGTTTTTTCCATATCATTTTCCTTCTAAGAAATGAAGAGATGACGTTCCCCATCCTGGACACAATCAACGCCCGTGATATGATGACTCCCTATGTCATCACAGAAAATCCTTATCGTCGGTCAGGGAATTGCCGGCAGCGTCCTGGCCTGGCACTTGCTCAAAGCGGGACACAGCATCACGGTTGCGGATGACAACCACCGGGAATCCTCAACCATCATCAGCGCCGGGATCATCAATCCCATTACCGGCCAGCGTCTGGCGGTCCTTCCTCAATTTGATCTGTTCTTTAAATCCGCCCTGGCGACCTACGATCAAATGAGCGCCGATCTCGGTATTGAGCTTTTTGTTCCCAAACCCATTATCCGCGTTTTACGAAGCCGCGAAGAATTCGAGCGCGCCCGTTATCTTCAGAACCTCACCTCAGCACAACCTTACATCAGCGGGCTTCACGAACCCGGATACTATGGCAACGGACTCATTGATCCTTTCGGAACACTTACAATTGCCCAAGGCGGCTACCTTCAGACATACCGGCTGTTAACCGCACTTAAACGCTATTTGATTGACCGTCAAATACTCGTTGAAGAAGAGCTCCGTTACGACGATCTCATCATCAAAGAACACGGCGTCAGCTGGAAAAACCAACTGTTTGGCGCCGTCATTTTCTGCGAAGGATTCAAGGCCAAAGGCAATCCCTGGTTCAAAGATCTCCCGTATAATTTTGCCAAAGGAGAAATCCTTCGCATTGCCTTTGATGCGGCTGCATTACCGGATGCCATCCTCTGCCAGCAGCAATGGTGCTTACCTCAGGACGATGCATCATACCTGGCAGGTTCCACCTATGACCGTGAGAATATCAATACCCAGACGACTGACGAAGGACAAAAAACCATCCTCAAAGGGCTTAACGATTTTATCCCATCGACAGTGCGCGTCCTTAACGCCTGGGCCGCTGTCCGTCCGGTCATGCTAAATCCTAAACCGGTCATGGCCTTTCACCCGTCGAATCCACGTTTAGCGATCTTTAACGGCTTTGCCTCTAAAGGCATTCTCTGGGCACCGTATTATGCCAACCAATTGATCCATTCTTCCGACGCACGTCGCATCCTTACGGCCTGACAACGCCGGACACTGCAAAGTCCGCGCCCTTGGCTTGCGGCGGGACTGAATTCTTGAGCCAGCACATGGGCTCCGGCCCCTGATAACCGGGCTTCACATAAGTGAAAGCGCGGCACGCCTCTTCCTGCCGGCAACGCTCGAAACACAAATCCGGATTCGCACCTGCCAAAGAAAAATGATTGTAATCCCAGCCCGGGCGGTCAATGCCGTACTCATACGAAGGATTCTGTGAGGCAATAGAATCCTTTTTGGTGGCGCGGATGCGTTCGCCGAACTGCCCCCACCCCTCTAATACATTCGGGTCTGAGGTTGAATACAGAGCGTTCGTCTGATTCACATTTAACCACACGATGTCGATCTTTCCGCCGCTGACCTTCCAGGTGCCGTAATAACCGGCGTAAGTCGATGTGATTGTTCCGTCCGGAAAAAAAGTCACGCCCGCGCCCTGATCAACCGGTTCTCCGGCCTTGTTCCAGTCCCATTTCCACACGCCGGGAACGGCGGAGGCATTAATCGGATTCTTGCCGAAATTGTAAGCTGTCTTTTTGATGGCGCGGATCCTCGCCCCGTTCTGATTCTTTCCTTCCAGGACATTGGGATCAGCGGTCGCGTGAAGGTCATTGGTGCCGACACTGCCCCAATCCAAATAGACGACACCGTTTTCTATCTTCCACTTTCCGCTATGACCGTACGACGAAGTCATTGTGCCGTCGACATTTAATGTTGCGGTTGCTCCCTGATCGACGGGTTCGCCGCTAGTCGCCCAATCCCAGCGGTAGATGCCGGCGACCGAGGAAAGATCTGCGGAAATTCCCCCGCCTGAAGATAAATCAGCCACACGCGTCACAGAACCGTTTTCCGCCTGACGCAAAACTTCGGTCAGCTCAGCGATCAAAGCATCCTTGTCTGCCTGATTGGAAAGACAATCCAGACTGGCGCCTATCTTCCACACGAGATTATTCGCGCTCTTGGACCTACCTTTTTCGGTAGCGTATTTGCGATGCGCGTCAAAGGTCGGATAATGCACATACGGATCATCCTTGTAACAGGAACCTGGCAGCGCGCGTTTGGCAATGATCAGTGACATCGCGGCAAACGTGTCGTAGACAACATCGTCAGAAACATTCTGGGAATTAAACAAATGACGCAGCCTGTCTTCAAATGGTTTTCCGCCCGGAGTTACTTCGGCACCCACGGCGGGAGAAACCGTATCAATGATCCCGGTCATACCCGACGCCGTGTTGGTGGCAATATCTGCCAGGTCACCAAATTTGGCTTTGTCTCCGACTTTAAGACGCACCGGCGGGACCTTGGGATTCTTGGGCGTCACTAAAACTTCGCCCTGTTGGACATCAACCACCGTGGCCCCTGTATTCGCATCATAGGAAACGCTAAAGATCGTTCCGACTTCCATAATATCGGCAGTCGGGGTTGAAATCTGCGCCTTGGCTGATGATCCATCACCACCGATCACATTGACTTTTCCACGGTTAAGCGCGGCATCTCCTTTATCGCCGCGCAAAATGATCTCGGTTCCTTCACTTAAGCGGACCCTGCGTCCATCTGGAAATTTTAGGACCGGCTCGGTCGCGTTCGTACGTACCGCAATCCCTTTTGGAAATTTTCCAACGGGAATCACATCACCGTTTTTGATTTGCGTCCATCCTGAACCGGAATCGATCTCAAGAGTGTCTTTGCCGATCCCGTCAATCCGGATCTCGCCAGGCACCCCGTCGACAGGAGCACCCGCGTTTGCGACACCGGCCTTCACTTTAAATTTGATTTCCCCGTCGAAAGGCGCAAAACCGTCACCGGCATAAATGGTGTAATGCCAAACATAATCACCCGCTTCACGGATATCATCCGTTCCTAGCGTTACCTCACCGGTCTTTTTATAAGTCTTGTTCCCCTGATCTTGGGTATTTCCCAGGTTAAGATTTTGTTCCGGCACACCAATGGGGTCCGGGCCGGTCACATTGCCGCGCACACGCAAATTAACACTCGTGTCCAGAGGGATCCCTTCCACCGCATATTTAAGTTCCAAATAAAAATTATCTCCCTGAAAACCTTCCTCGGGAGTGATCTTGGCGGGCTGCACAAGTGAAATAATTTTGGGATTATTGGTCAGATCAACACCGGCGCGGGCTGTGGTCATGACTTTGGAATCTTTCAGACGAATAAAAACAATGAGCAAATACTCACCCTGGTCCAAGCCGGCAGGGATTTTGACAGGAAGGATCTCTTCAAGTTTATATTCATTGAGCCCGTTGTGGGCCTTGCTGTGACGGTATTCCGTCGTGCGGTATTTCACCCGTTCATTGGTGTATGTCCCGCCCTCGGTCAGATAATTGGCATAGTCCGATGCGAAATCTTCGATCGCATCCGTCGCGGTATAGGTCGTCAGGAATGCTGTGAATTCGAGTTCTGCGTCGATGTTGGGAATGCCCGAGGCATTCACCTTTAATAAACCATGGATGGTGTCGCTTGATTTGAGCTGAGATGTGGTGACATTCAGATCTCCATTTAAAGAGGCCGCGGCAGCCGGCGCGGCTGGCGCAGCATTCCCGCTGTAGGTATAGACCACAACCGCATCTTCTCCGGTGACCGTTCCCAAACGGACGGTAATGGCAAATTCCTTGGCTTTGACCGGCGGAATGATTTTTCCGCTTCTGGACTGCCGCGTGACCTGCATCGGTTCGCCTTTAAAATTGATACGGCTCAAATCGCCTTTGATCCTGGCATCATAATTGGTTTCAACTGAGATGCCCGCCTCGGGATAACCTTTTCCTTTTCTGGCCTCCGCGCTCATGTCGAATGTCACACCGGTAGAGGTCAGCGTTTGGGGAATGCTCCACGCGTAATAAACCCCGGTATCTTCGGCAACATTGCTATAGATCGCCTGTCCGCCGGCTTCATTAAACTGCCCCCAACCGGGTGATAAATTTTTCTGCATCCGCTCGGTTTTAACCAACTGAAAATCAGCGCGGGCGCAAGCGGGCCCCGCCACAACCAACACCAAAAGAGCCAGCACGGAAAGACAAAACTTTTGAACCATTGATGACCTCCAAAGTATCATTAAATCAAATTATGAATCTGGGCATACTGAAGCAAAAGCATTGTTTTGCCGTCTCTGATTTCACCGGTTTCCATCATTCGCAAGGCCTCCGAAAATGGAATTTCTAAAACTTCGATATCTTCCTGATCATGATCAATCCCTCCGCCCTCGTGGACTTTCATGTCTTTGGTATATTCGGCCAGAAAGAAATACAAAATCTCGGTCACTGATCCCGGCGACATATAAGCCTCAAACACTTTGCGCACATGAGAGATGCGATACCCCGTCTCTTCCTCTGTTTCTTTTTTGATCGCCTCTTCCGGCTCTCTTTGTTCTAACACACCGGCACAGACTTCAATCATCATTCCGGTGGGGTTGCCGTTGGTATACGTCGGCAGACGAAACTGGCGGGTCAAAATTACGGTCCGACGTTCCCGGTTATAAAGAAGAATGGCCGCGCCGTTGCCGCGATCGTAAGATTCCCGGGTGTGCGTTTCCCAATCGCCATTATTCTTCTGATAATCAAAAGTTATTCTCTTAAGGGTAGACCAGCTCTCAGAAAGGATTTCCGTTTTCTTGATATTGATTTTAGAATTCATAAACTTTAACCGCCTTCATCCACCAATTTCCACAAATCGTCTCTGTCCGGATTGTATTTATCTAAATGGATGACTGTAAAACCGTTCCCTTTAGGAATTGCGTTCTTTGTGCTTAAGAAATACACATCCATCGACTCAGGAAACGTGTAATGATTGACATTGACCAACACTTTAATAACCCTCACTCTTTGGGAGCAATACTTTTCGCAGGCCCCCGGATCTCCCATCACTTCAACTTGCAAAACAGCCAACGACCTGTCAACCATCGTGGGCTCTTTGAGCTGTCCATTTTTATTATACGTCTTACAGGGAACTTCCTGTTCATTGTTCCTATACGGACAATCCTCGCGCACCTGACCATTGGGAAAATACTTTCTAAAAGAGCCGTCCAGCCTTCCGTTTTTATATGTATACTCGGCCATGATGGTTCCATTTTCAAAATACTGTTTGACCAAGCCATCCTCTTTACCATCCTTATAAAAAGTTTCCTTCTCTAATTTTCCGCTTCTGTAATAATCCTTCCATAAACCGTCCCGACCGTCATTTTTGTAAATCCCCTCAACAGACACCTGTCCGTCCTCATAATACCCTTTGCCCGGGCCTTCCGCCGAGCCTTCCTTGTAAAAGGCTTCACTCTTTACCTTTCCGCTATCGTAATATTCTTTGGACGTCCCTTGGCGCTTACCATCTTTGTACGTCCACTCACTGCGGACTTTTCCGTTGCGGTAATATGTTTTTCCCGGACCATTTTCTTTGCCATTGGTGACGGTCCACTCGCTTAGCAACTCGCCGCTGGAAAAATATTTCTTCACCGTCCCATCGGGTTTAACTTCGGCACATGCAAAATTAAGCCCCGTACAAATGAAACACATTAAAAGAGTGATTGATATTCTAGTCATGTTTGCAACTCC
>JAEUSC010000032.1 GCA_016789035.1 Candidatus Omnitrophota bacterium | reverse complement strand
CCCATGTTCAAATCGGTTTGCTGGCTTCCATTCCCGCCGTCTTATCCTCATTCTCTCAGGCCTTCGCCATTTTAGGGGTCCGCTGGGTCGGCAGCCGCAAGGCCCTTTTGGTCAGGGGCTGTCTATTTCAGGCGGTGATGCTGATCCCTGTTGCGTTCTTAGTGTTCTTGAAAGAGGGCTATCGCATTGAGTGTCTTATTATTTTTGTTGTTATCTTTCGTGTGATCGGCAGCATTCTGGGTCCCGCCTGGGGAAGTCTAGTCAGTGACTATTTGCCGGAGCATCTGCGGGGAGAATATTTCGGGAAGAGGTCTCAGATTACCAGTGTGTCAGGTATGATCGCCATGGCTGTTTTGGGAATCGTCCTTTTTCTTTGCAAAGGTTTCGAAACATGGGCCTTCTTTTTCATTTTTTTATTGGCTGCCTTATGCCGGTTTATTTCCTCCTATTATATGACCCGGATGGTGGAATTGCCGCATGCGGTGACGATTAATGAGTCCACCGGCATGGCGGTCAATTACCGCAATTTTGTGGTTTATATTGCGGCCATCACTTTTGCCACGCAATTGGTCGCTCCATTTACAAGTGTGTATATGTTAAAAGACCTGCATTTTAATTATTTAAGCTACATGTCGGTGATCTTAATCTCTTCGCTTACGGGATTGATTTCATTTCCCGCCTGGGGAAGAAATGCAGATGTAGTTGGCAATCTGAAGGTGATGAAGTTAACCGGATGGCTTTTACCGTTTGTCCCTTTGCTTTACGTGTTCTGCCATTTGCCATGGCAGCTGATGATTGTGGAGGCGTTCAATGGGTTCATTTGGGCCGGTTTTAATCTATGCGCTACAAATTTTATTTATGACTCGGCATCGGCAGAGAAGCGCGTGCAGTTTTTGTGCTATTCCAATGTAATCAATGGGATGGCTCTATTTTCCGGTGCGTCATTGGGTGGCTTTCTGGCGTCGCGGTTACCGTCCGTTGAGGGATCTCAATTATTCTATTTGTTCTTATTATCAACGGTCTGCCGGCTCACAGCGCAGGTGTTTTTATTTCCGCATATAAAGGAAGTTCGCCGGTCGTATCAGCGAGTCAATAGTTCCAAACTTTTTGTCAGCGTATTAGGGATCCGTCCGTTATTGGGGCACAATACGGAGCGTGTGGTATTTCCTGATCCTCAGGCCAAAGGTCTTTTGTTTATTTTCCGTTGGCTGTTTCATGTTCGGAAACTGAGGAAGGTTTCTGCATCCCGGTAGGAAGCAGGATGCTGCGCGTGGGGTACGCCAGAGAAATTTTTTCCGCCCGCAGGTGCTCCAAGATTCTGAAATATAAATCCTGTTGCAAGGCCATAAATCGGTCCAGGTCTGCCGAGTTATAGCTAAAAACAAACTCATAAACAAAGCAATCCGAGGCAACTGTTTTGAGGTTGATCCGTCCCGGTTTAAATTCATTGATGGTTGTAAAGGCGTCTCTGATCAGTTCAGGTATTCGTCTGAGCTGCTCAACAGGTGTATCCAGCGCAATGTTTAAGCTCAGCTCCGTGTAACGGCCGCCCATGCGTTTAAAGTTGCGGATACGGGTTTTGGTCAGATCGCTATTGGCAATAATCAACTGTTCGCCCCACAAACTACGGATCCGAGTGGTTCTGATCCCGATGTGTTCCACAGTGCCCAAATAGCTGTCAAAGATAATAAAAT
>JAEUSC010000482.1 GCA_016789035.1 Candidatus Omnitrophota bacterium | reverse complement strand
AGTCTTGATTCAGGAGGCGCATCGGCAGGGAATAGAAGTCCATGCCTGGTTTAATGTGTTGAGTCTTTCCGGAAATGAAAAGGCGTACATATTAAGAAAGTATGGGCCGCAGGTTTTGGTCACCAACCCAAAAAAGAAGATTCGGCTTCAGGATTATAAGGTTGATAATCAGTATTTTTTGGAGCCCAGTCATCCGAATGTTAAAAAAGAGTTGTTGGCGATTGTAAAGGATCTGGTCAAATCTTACCCGCAGTTGGATGGGATTCAGTTTGACTATATCCGCTATCCCGACGTTGACCCACACTACGGTTATTCAACACAGAATATTGAAGAATTTAAGAAGGTGACCGGGCAGAAAGACATCGATGAAAGCAGTTTTGTTTGGAGAGATTGGAAGAGGAAAAGTGTCACTCGATTGTTAAAGGCTCTGGCTGCTCAAACGCATTTGCTAAATCCTAAGCTGCGAATTTCTGCGGCAGGGTGTATGCCGTATATCCGGGCGTACGAAGAGGCCTTTCAGGATTGGCCTTACTGGATTGATAACGGAATTGTGGATTTTATATCCCTCATGAATTACGCGCCGGAGCCAGAGATTTTTGAACGGTCCCTGCACACCGCATTGGAGAAAACAAAAAGTTTCCCCAAAATTATGGTTTCGGTGGGAGCCTACCGGTTTATGAAAGAGGAGAAGAAGTTTCAGGAAGAATTTAATATTTGCCGTGATATGGTTCAAGGCTGCGCGGTCTTTCATTATGGAAGTCTTTTGGAAAGCCCCGAGCTAATGACCGCATTAACATCCGATGGGCAAAAATAAGGCGCTTATACAAATTGCCCGGCTGCATGTCCTGAGGCCCAGGCCCATTGAAAATTAAAACCGCCCAAATGACCTGTAATATCCACAGTCTCACCTATAAAATACAACCCCGGCACCTTTTTTGATTCCAAGGTCTTGGATGACAGTTCTTCACAATCGACACCACCGGTCGTGACTTCTGCCTTGGCATAACCTTCTGTTCCATTCGGTATGACTTCCCAATGATTAAGAAAGTGGGCAATTTCCTGAAGCCTTTGAGCGGGATACTGATTGATTGGTTTGTTATCCAGAAAATGTTCACACAAAATGTCGCACAGGCGGGAGGGAAGATAGTCTTTAAGAAAGTTTCGTAACGTCGTTTTGTCCTGAGAATGCCTCTTTAGAACATCCGCCATTTTTAAATCCGGCACAAGGTTGATAACGATGGGCCGGTTGGGCTGCCAATAAGAGGAGATTTGCAAGATGGCCGGACCGCTCAGTCCCCGATGAGTAAATAAAATATTTTCACGAAAGATGGCATCTTCAAACGACACAGCAGCATCTACCGAGATTCCGGCCAGTCGTTGAAATTTTGTAAGATCTTCAGGTTTTAATGTCAAAGGGACTAAGCCCGGGCGACAGGGATTGACCGTAAGGCCAAATTGTTTTGCTGTCCTGTACCCGAAGTCTGTGGCGCCTAAGGTCGCAATGGAAAGTCCGCCCGTTGCAATGACAAGACTTTCGCTTGTGTAACGGTCGCGAGTTGTAGAAAGTTCAAAGACATTGGTCTTGGTTATACCATTGGTCTTTACTCCCAGCTCAATAGCAACGTGATTACGATCACATTCTTTTTTAAGCATGGCAATAATGTCCTGAGAACTATGGTCGCAAAACAGCTGACCAAGTTTCTTTTCATGATAGGCAAT
>JAEUSC010000424.1 GCA_016789035.1 Candidatus Omnitrophota bacterium | reverse complement strand
CTTTCCGATACGGGGAAAATCATGCTCAATCTCAAAATTATCAAAGCTTGTCGTTTTGGGAAGGATCTCCTCCAAAAGCTGCTGCAACTTCGGGATGTCCCACTGACGGTTCCCCAGGTCGTAGATAAACCGCCCCTCAGTCTCTTTCGATTCTTCCTGGAATGTCTGATAAAAAGCACGGCTGGCCAATGCCACCTTTAAATCCCCATATAAAATGATGACGGGATCATGAACAGTGTTGATAATATCTTGGGTATAGGTAAGCGCATCTTGAATTTCCAGTTCATTGATTTTCCGATTGTATTCCATGCTTGGACCTCCATTTGTTAGCTATCTTTCTTCTTAAGAAAGAACGGCGAATTCTCAAAGAACGACCGAACAACAGAATGAAGATTAGGTAGCGATAAAACCCGGACAGCGGGCGCAGGATCCTTCTTAAGTTCGCCCGGTTCCGAAACGGCAAAACCGTCATCGTCAGCACGGGCCAAGGCATTGGTTGATTCCTGCAATGATTTCTTTTCACGAAATATTCTTTTTGCATCACGGTATTTATTGGATTTACGCGCAACAGCCGGTTCTCCTTGAATCACAATACGGTTATCGATGTTGTCGACCATTCCAACGGCGGATGCCGTGTTGGCAGCCAAATTCTTCTGCTGTTCTGTAGCGACCCGGCCATTGAGTGTAATTGCGCCGTCTTTGACAGTGACTTGAATATCGTCTGCAAAACCGGATAACGCCTCATCGTCGTTGATGGCCTGATGCACCATTTGAGCGGATCGTTGATCAGTCAATTTCTCTTGAGAATCAGGGTTATTTTTATCGATATCCGATGATAACTGCGTATTGTTTTGGGTGGAACAGGCCTCGTTGTTTTGACCGTGAAGTGTTTCCAATGAGCGATTGGGTGCTTGGTTGTTTAAGTTTTCCATTATTATCTCCATTCCATAGGACACGCTTGCTAAGCGCCTCCGCTTCTAAAGATCACTGGCTTTAATTAGGATTCACCTTTTGCGAAAAAGGCGCATCGTCCGATTCCTCAAATAAGTGCTGGGCATAAAAAGCATTAACCCATTTTTCCTCGGCTAAGACATACGAAAACGCTTTGGCTGCAATTAAGAAGTAAGCAAGAGCGCATACAAAGCCCGCCCACATTTTTGTTTCCGCACTGAAGGGCGTATAAACAAAGAAGGTCACATGAAAAAGAACCAAACTGCTGAATGATAAAACAAGCCCCAGGCCCATGACAAAATAGCTTATGAACAGCAATCGGCACGTTTTAACAGTTTTCAAACAAAGAAGTTTGAATTTAAGATGCGCGATCTCCCGATAAGACCCTCTATGCGCACTGATTTTCTGAGCGACATTCGAAAACAACGCAAACAAGAACATCATTATCTTTTTATTCATCGCAGCTCCCCCTTGCCTTTAACCTGGTAAAACATCCCCAAGACGGCTTTCTGTCTCAGGTAGGCCTGCCGCCGCTTAAACCCGGATTTTTCAATACAAACAGCGATATCGTCTATAAACTTGTGCACTAAATTGTGCCTTGACCTGGCCGGCCAAGGCCAGGGCAAAATGAAATCCGGGTTTACCTCAATCCCCTGCCATCTTCTAGATGGCGGGGACTAATCTTGGAAATTCAGAAGAATTTCACGGGATTGACCCAGGCCTAGAAGCCTGGGCCGATTTTGTCCCGATCCAATCCCGCCATCCTGAGCGAAGCGAAGGATTGGCTCGGGATTGGACATTGCAAAATCTGGGTTAAACTTTTGATTTGCCGAGAATTACGCCCAGCAAAAGACAGCCGATCCCTACGCCGGTCACCAAAGGCCATGGATTTTCACGCGCCTGTTTATCGACATCCGTGGCCCATTTTGCCATTTGTTCCTGCCCCTGTTTCATTTTCTTCTCGGCGTCGCAAAGGGCATCTTTAAGTCTGTGTTCGCCCTGATTAATGGTGGACTCAAGACTCTTTGCGATCTGATTCTGATCTGACATAGTGTTCTCCTTGATTTAATGATAATTAATTAGAATGACGCATTGACCCGGGCATGCATTAAGACTTCGCGGCGCATCTTTGTTAACAACTGTTTGCCGCTCAATCAAAAGTTCTATCCCGCCCTCGTTAAACCCGGATTTTTCAACACAAGCGGCGATATCGTCTATAAATTTGTGCACTAAATTGTGCCTTGACCTGGCCGGCCAAGGCCAGCCTTCCTCTATGCCATTCTCGATAGCCCAAATGACATCTCGAGGATTGAACGGTTACTTAAGATGCCCGTCCATCCCGCATAAATTGAGGAGAAATGCGAATTCATCCGTGAAAAATTCCGATATTCCAATGATGAGTATTCTCTTCGCCGCAAACACCCGATTGATATCATCGGCGATCATGATCATCTCAAGCTCGTCCAGAATTTCCTGATCATCATGGATAATGACAATTTTTCATATCCTTCTATTGCTTGTACTTTTGAAAACGGCTGGCCGACACCAGCCAGCCGTTACTGACGGGACTATGTCTTCTTCGAAGAGTCTGTGATGATCATATTATTGACAACATTTGTTACACCGTTAACATTGCCGGCAACCTTGGTAGCCATGTCTTTTCCGGCTCCATTTGGAACATCGCCGCTTAATGTAACTACGCCGTTATTCGTTTCGACGCCGGTTTTAAACGCACTGGTGGAATGGTGCGCCAGGAACGCCATTTTCACCTGAGCGGTGATGGACGCGTCATCGATTTTTTCACCCAGCGTCGGTTTCAATTCATTCGGACTTTGAACGACGGTCATTTCATTAGCAAGACA
>JAEUSC010000351.1 GCA_016789035.1 Candidatus Omnitrophota bacterium | reverse complement strand
ACTAGGGATTGGCTAAAATCTAAAATTTTCATCAACTGATAAGGATGAATATGCTTAACGAAACCATTGTCCAACTGGTCTGTTTCAAACTGGGTGGTGAGGAGTATGCGTTTGACATCATGGATATTCAAGAAGTCGTGCGTGTTCAGGAAATGACCCATATTCAGCAACTTCCCGATTTTGTGCTGGGGGTCCTGAATCTGCGCGGGAATATCATTTCTGTCTTTGATCTTCGAAAGAAATTGCATCTGCCGGTCAAACCTTACGACAACAACACCAAGATCGTTGTCGCAAAAGTTGATGAAAGTATTTTCAGCATGGTCATTGATGAAATCCTCGAAAACGTGACGATGGAAAGGTCAGGCATTGATCCGGCGCCTAACGTGAAGATGAAAATCAGCCGGGACTGTATCGCCGGCCTGGGGGCCTTGGAAGGCCGTATTATCACCATTCTTGATCTGGGTCGAATTCACGACGAAATCAAGAAAGAACTTGGTATTTAAATCAGCATGCTAGACATCACCGACAAGGAATTTGAAAGTATCCAGAAGATCACCTATTCCAGGATAGGTGTCAACTTGCGGCCGACCAAGAAACCGCTGATCTTATCGCGGCTGCGCAAGCGACTTGAGGATTTAAATTTTTCCACCTTCACTCCGTATATCGCTCTCTTGGAAAAGTCAGGAAGCGAAGAGCTTGAGATCTTTATTAATGCGGTCACCACCAATGAAACATACTTTTTTCGTCATACCGGCCAGTTCAATTATCTCTATGAACAAATATTGCCGTCTTTGATTGCTAAGGACCAAAAGAAAGTGACCGTTTGGTCGGGGGCTTCGTCAACCGGAGAAGAGCCCTATTCATTGGCGATCGCGCTCATTGAGTTTGCCAAAAAAAACCGCGGTTTTACTTTTGAGCTTTCCGCTTCGGACATTAATACGGAAGTTTTGGAGGAAGCCAAAGAGGGGATTTATGATCCGCGCAGCCTGAAGGAAGTGCCGCAGTCATTGGTCGACAAATATTTTACTAAGCAGTCGACGAAACATGGAGAACGGTTTGCCATCAGTTCTGAAGTCAAGTCAAGGGTAGAATTTTTTCAACACAATCTTCTGACCCCCAGCTATAAGCGAAACGTGGATATTATTTTCTTGCGAAACGTTTTGATTTATTTTGACCGCCAGGTGAAAGAAAATGTTGTGAATTTGTTGGAGCCATGCCTGGTCAAGGGCGGGCACTTCTTTATCAGCTATTCTGAAAACTTAAATGACATTAAATCGTCGTTGGAATTAATCGGTCACGGGATATTTATTAAGAAATGATACAGGTCGTTATTGCGGATGATTCCGCATTTCTGCGTCAAGTATTGACGGACATTCTTCAGAAGACAGGCAAGATCAAGGTTGTCGCGGCTGCGACTAACGGTAAAGAAGCGCTCGAATTAATCGCCAAGCATAAGCCGGACCTGGCGATCTTTGATGTTGAGATGCCGGTCATGAGCGGCCTGGAAGCATTGCGTAAGGTCATGAAGGACAGCCCTCTTCCCGTTTTGATGTTTTCCTCCCTTACCGGCGAGGGAGCGGCCGTGACCATTAAGGCTCTGGAATACGGAGCGGCCGATTTTCTTTTAAAGCCCAGCAGTCTGTCGGGAAATTTAAGCAGCGTTGCGGATGAAATCGTAGAGAAAGTTCAGATGATCGTCATGCGTTCGCGTCTGGCACGTTTGAGTAAAAACAAGGGCACGCCTGTTGTTAAGAAATCTGTTTCGTTGAAGGACCTCCCGGCTCGTAAAGGTTTTCAGATCATTGCCATGGGTTCTTCGACGGGTGGAGTGCAGGCAGCTCTTGAAGTTTTAAAAAATCTTCCGGAAACGATTCCGCCGATGGTTTGGGTTCAGCATATGCCGGCAACATTTACGGCTAAATTGGCAGAGCGTTTTGACTCGATCTGTAAAATCAATGTCAGGGAAGCTAAAGACGGCGATGTTCTTGAACAGGGAACGTGTCTGTTGGGCCCGGGCGGTGTCCAGATGCGTGTTAAGCAGGAGGGTTCAAAATTTGTGGTCCGCCTGGGTGAAAAGGATAAAGTCACTGGTTTTTGTCCTTCTTGCGACGTGCTTTTTGAATCGGTTGCCTTGCTGGGAAAAGAATCCGTAGGTATCATTCTCACAGGCATGGGGCACGACGGAAAAGAAGGACTCATTAAAATGAAGAAAATCAATGCGTATGTGTTGGGACAGGACGAGGCAACATCCGTTGTATATGGCATGCCCCGAGCGGCCTTTGAGGCCGGCGCGGTCGATTGCCAGCTCGGCATTGAACAGATCGGACAGGCGTTGATGCATGTCTGCTCAACGAATCGATAAAATTATAAGGAGCGCGTATGGCAGAATCCATGGATAACTCACGCTTAGAACTTATCAGAGACTTTCTAGTCGAGAGCGACCAGTATCTGCAGACTCTCAATCAGTGTCTTTTGAAGGCTGAAGAGCTCATCAAAAGCAACCAATCGGTATCCAAGGACGACATCAATCTGATGTTTCGCGCCGCCCACACAATCAAAGGTACGGCGTCCTTTATTGATCTGAAGACCATCACGCATTTGACCCACGAAATGGAGACCATCCTGGACAAGATCCGTAACGACCAGCTTACTTTTACGGCGGCTATCACGGATGTGCTTTTCTCCGCATTTGATTCCCTAAGTATGCTGTTAGAAAAGCTAAAGACGGAAGGAAATGATGAGGGAGACGTCCATGAGAGCATGGAAAAAATAAAAGCCGTGCTTTCGGGCCAAGCGGCGGCCGCCCCGGTGAGCGCGCCTCCCGCGGACAGTACTCCGCCAGCAAATCCTCCCTTGGACGACGAGCTAAAAGGCTACCTGGCTGCTTTTATCGAAGACAGTGAGCAGAATATTGACCGATCCAACCAGATTTTATTGTGTATGGAAAAGGGGGATTTTAAACCGGAGTATCTCGCCGAACTTTTCCGTATGGCGCATACGATCAAAGGATCGTCAGGGATTGTTAAGCGTAAGGACATTGAGACGGTTGCCCATCGCATGGAGGACAACCTGGCCAAACTGCGGGGAGCCACGATGGCTCCGTCGGAAGCGATGATCAGCGTGTTATTTAGCGGTCTTGATTACATCAAGGACGCATTGGAAAGAATGCATGCGGGGGACCTTTCCGTCAGAGATTATAGCGGGATTGTCAAACAGTTGGAATCGGTGGCTGTTCTTAAGGAACCGGAACCTCCATTAAACGAGG
>JAEUSC010000309.1 GCA_016789035.1 Candidatus Omnitrophota bacterium | reverse complement strand
TATTTAATTCGCGCGCCGGGGCAGGTTAGCAGTATTGATGAGGTCAAAGAGATCATTGTTGGTTATCACGAGGGCGTGCCTGTTTATATCAAGAACATTGCCTCCGTCATAGAAGGTAAAGAATTACGGACGGGTGCCGCGACCGAGAACGGAAAAGAAGTTGTCTTGGGAACTGTTTTTATGTTGATGGGAGAAAACAGCCGGACGGTTTCTCATAATGTTTCGGAGAAGATGAAGGAGATTAATAAAACTTTACCGGAAGGTGTTGTTGCCAAGACGGTTTATGACCGCACGACTCTTGTTGATGCCACCATTGAAACGGTCAAAGAGAATCTTCTTCTGGGGGCATTGTTCGTTATTGTGATTCTGTTTTTATTTCTGGGTAATATCCGGGCGGCATTGATTACTGCCGCTGTGATTCCCTTATCAATGCTCTTTACGATCACCGGGATGGTCACCAATAAAGTCAGTGCCAATTTGATGAGTTTAGGAGCACTCGATTTTGGGATTATCATTGACGGGGCTGTTGTGATTGTTGAGAATTGCATCCGTCGTTTTGCTGAAGAACAGCATCGGTTAAAACGTAATTTGAGTTTGTCAGAGCGGCTGGATTTAGTGTTCCAATCATCGAAAGAGGTTCAGCAATCTATCGTTTTTGGCCAGTTGATCATCATGATCGTGTACTTGCCGATTTTGACGTTGACAGGTGTTGAAGGAAAGATGTTCGTTCCTATGGCTTTTAGCGTTGTCACCGCTTTGGTTGGAGCTATGATTCTTTCCGTCACATTTATTCCGGCGGCTATTGCAGTATTTATGTCAGGGAAAGTTTCTGAGAAAGAAAATATTGCGATGGTTCAATCAAAAAGAGTCTATGTTCCTGCATTGAATTGGGTCATGGGACATCAGAAAATAGTAGTAATTTCTGCCTTGGTATTAATGTGTTTGACAGCGTTTTTATCTACAAGAATGGGAAGCGAGTTTATTCCAAGTCTTGATGAAGGAGATATTGCCACACATGCATTGCGTATTCCCGGAACCAGTTTAACTCAGGCGGTTGAAATGCAACATGTGCTTGAAGAACGAATCAAAGCGCATCCAGAAGTTGAAACGGTATTTTCCAAAATAGGGACAGCGGAAATTGCAACAGACCCGATGCCGCCTAATGTTGCTGATACATTTATTATGCTTAAACCACGCAAAGAATGGCCGAATCCAAAGCGTTCAAAATCAGATCTGGTGAGCGCTATTGAAGAGGATGTGAAAAAAATCCCCGGCAATGCTTATGAATTTACCCAGCCAATTCAGATGCGATTTAATGAGTTGATCGCTGGTGTCAGGAGTGATGTGGCTGTCAAAATATTTGGCGACAATATGAACGTGCTGTTAAAGACAGGTCAGCAAATTGCTGAAGTGATGAAAAAAGTCAAAGGAGCATCTGACGTCAAGGTTGAGCAGGTTACCGGCTTGCCGATGATGACGGTTGAAATCAACCGCAAAGAAGCGGCTCGGTATGGATTAAATATGGGAGATATTCAAGAAGCAATTGAGATCGCCATTGGCGGCAAATCCGCTGGCCAAGTTTTTGAAGGAGATCGCCGGTTTGATCTCATTGTACGGCTTCCAGAGGAATTACGCAGCGATGCTCAAGCTCTGCAAAGGATTCCGATTCCCTTACCCAAAAAAGAAGATGCCGTAATGAACGATAGTGGGATAGAAATACAGTCTAATTATTTACCGTTAGGTGCTGTTGCTAAGTTTGTTGTAGCGCCCGGCCCTAACCAGATAAGTCGTGAGAACGGCAAACGCCGAATTGTTGTCACAGCCAATGTGCGCGGACGCGATATCGGTTCTTTTGTTGAGGAAGCGGAAAAAGCGATTGATAAGAATGTTCAAATTCCGGCTGGTTACTGGACAGATTGGGGAGGTCAATTTGAGCAGATGATGTCAGCGACTAAGCGTTTAAGTATTGTTGTTCCAGTGGCCTTATTGTTGATATTCCTTTTATTATTCATGTCCTTTGGAACAGTCAAAGATGCTTTATTGGTTTTTACTGGCGTTCCATTGGCATTGACGGGCGGGATCACAGCGTTGTGGTTACGCGGCATACCGCTTTCGATATCTGCCGGTATTGGCTTTATCGCACTTTCCGGCGTTGCTGTTTTAAACGGATTGGTCATGATTTCATTTATCAAGAAACTTTGTGAAGACGGCAAGCCCTTGGTTGATGCTATTAAGCAAGGCGCTTTAACGCGGTTACGTCCGGTTCTAATGACAGCGCTCGTTGCCTCATTAGGATTTGTGCCAATGGCATTGGCAACTGGCCGCGGGGCGGAAGTTCAACGTCCGTTGGCAACGGTTGTCATAGGAGGCATTTTATCATCAACAATATTGACCTTGCTGGTGTTGCCGGTTCTATACAATTTATTTAATCAAAAAAAATCAAAAAAAGTTAATGTTTCTACAGAGGGGGTATAAATATGAGAAAGAGTACTGTTGTTTGTGTGTTGTTAAGTATTTTAGTTTTTTCAGGATGTCAGACGCTGGGTAGGAAATTTACCGATGAGCATACAAAAGTTCATAATGTAGAGGTTCAAGTTGATCAAAAACTGGGTAAATATGTAAAAAGCATAGATTTAAGTCACCGGCTCTATGACGGCAAATCTTATTTGTCGTTAAGCGGTTCTTTGCAAAAACCATTTGGATCGTTTTCATCCTCGATAAAAGTGAATGCAACGTTTTATGATGATAATGGGCAAGTTGTAGCCGAATCAAACGACAGAGTCCTTTTTAGCCGCATGGGATCGAGAACACATCGACGTTATAAGGGCTCATTATTTTTAAAGATTGAAGATAATCCGGCTATAAAAAAATGTATTCTAGAGCTGACCGTATAAATTTTTTCATTGGAAAATAATTTACTCATAATAACCATAAAAAGGAGAATGTTAATGAACAAGAGAGTGTTGGTTTTAAGTATGGCAATTTTATTCTCTGGTTTTTCCGGTTTTGTCTTTGCGAATGAACAGGCAAAAGATGAAAATGTTGTGAAGGTTTGTCCAATTTGCGGCCCTGAGGAGAAAATGATGGGTAAAGATGATATCTCGTATGAATATGAAGGGAAAACATATCATTTTTGCAGTCAGGATTGTTTAAAAGCGTTTAAGGAAGACCCGACAAAGTTTGCCGAAAAAATGGACGAAGGTATGAGTGGGAGATCGCTTGAAGATCATGATCATAAAAGTCATTCAGGTCATGAAGGTCACGATAATCATGATCACAAATAATGGAATATAAATGGCTGAAAATCAATGCGCTCATTGCGATCATGACCACCATGAAGAAAAGTTTGATGTCGTAAAAAAAGCATCATTGATTGCTGTTTCTTCAATTCTTTTTATTCTTGGACTGATTTTTAATCAGAAATTACACACGGCGCCCGTTCTAGAATATGGACTGTTTCTTTTTGTCTATGTCTTGAGCGGGCGTCTTGTTTTGTTAAATGCTTTACGGAATATTATTCGAGGCCGCATTTTTGACGAGAATTTCTTGATGAGTATCGCCACTATTGGTGCTATTGCCATTCATCAATTGCCAGAGGCTGTTGGAGTGATGATTTTTTATCAGGTAGGTGAGTTCTTTCAGCAAATGGCACTCAACCGTTCAAGACGGTCTATCAAATCCTTGTTGGCATTAAGGCCGGAATACGCAAATTTGACGGTGAATGGAGAAATAAAGAAGGTGTCACCGCAGGATGTGGCTGTTGATCAAACAATTGTGGTAAGGGTTGGAGAAAGAATACCGCTAGATGGCATTGTGCTGGAAGGTAAATCACAGGTCGACACTTCGGCATTGACGGGAGAGTCTGTTCCTAAGACAGTGGACGTGAATGATGTCGTTTTAGCTGGGATGATCAATAAGACCGGTACATTGTTTGTAAAAGTTACAAAGTCTTTCGAAGAGTCATCGATCTCTAAAATCTTGGAATTAGTCGAAACTGCAAGTAGCAAAAAAGCCGAGACCGAAAAGTTTATCACAAAAATTTCATCTTATTATACGCCAATCGTTGTTTTCACAGCATTGTTGGTCGCTATAGTTCCGCCGTTGTTGTTTTCAGGCCAAACTTTTGATGTTTGGATTTACAGGGCTTTGGTTCTCTTGGTCATTTCTTGCCCATGTGCGCTGGTGATCAGCATACCGATGGGTTATTTTGGAGGTATTGGCGGTGCCGCCCATAAAGGTGTTTTAGTTAAAGGGTCTAATTTTTTGGATGTTCTTACTGAAATTAAAACAATTGTTTTTGATAAAACAGGAACATTAACAAAAGGTGTATTTAAGGTAAGTAAGATCGTCGATAAGAATGGGTTTACAAAAGACGAGATTTTAAAACTAGCCGCACTTGTAGAAACTCAATCAAATCATCCAATAGCTCAATCAATTATTCAGGCATATGGAAAGAAGATTAATTCGGATGAGGTTACCGAATTTAAAGAGGTATCCGGTCATGGAATTAAAGCTAGTGTAAAAGGTAGAGAAGTTATTGTCGGAAATGACCGTATGCTTCATGCGGAGAATATTGAGCACGAAATTTGTTTGGTTGTAGGGACGGTTGTTCATGTGGCTGTAGAAAAGCGGTATTGCGGATATATTCTTATTTCAGATGAATTGAAAGAGGATGCTGTTCACGCAATTGAATTATTAAGAAAAATAGGAATTAAAAAAGTAGTAATGTTAACGGGGGACAATAGATTCTCAGCAGAGGTAGTTGCTACAAAATTAGGCATTGACTCATTCCATTCTGAATTACTCCCAGAAGATAAGGTCAATTATTTAGAAAAAATACAAGTATCTGATGGACACAAAGTAGCTTTTGTTGGCGACGGCATTAATGATGCGCCAGTTCTAGCTCGAGCTGATGTCGGTATAGCGATGGGGGCATTGGGATCAGACGTTGCGGTCGAAACAGCAGATATCGTCATCATGGCTGATTCCGTTTCTAAAATTGCCACAGCAATTGATGTTGCTAAAAGAACACGTCAGATAGTTTGGCAGAACATTTGGCTTGCGTTGATTGTTAAAGCAAATTTTATTGTTTTAGGAAGTTTTGGGGTAGCGACGATGTGGGAAGCCGTCTTTGCGGATATGGGAGTGGCTTTAGCAGCTATTTTTAATTCAACTCGTTTGTTAAAGGGGTAAAATGAGGTAAAAGTAACGAAAAGGTGATTTTTGTTGACAGGATATGTTGGGTAACTATAATGAAACCAACAGGTAAGAATATTCGTCCCGAGTTGAAGGGGGAACCCGGACGTTTTCGTAAAATCGGAACAGCCTTGGGCTGAAAAAAAGTAAAACCTTCGTTTAGTGTGCGATTACGCGCACGCGGCGAAGGATTTTTTATTTTAAAAGGAAATTAAAGGACGGAATATGGCGAAGCATCGATCATTCAAATTAGATAAGTTTCTCAAGGCTCTGGATGCCGAATTAAGAGCCGCTTATTTTACCAAGCATGGCCATACTATC